>DUHG01000084.1:0-22001 GCA_013330975.1 Candidatus Bathyarchaeota archaeon | reverse complement strand
ATTCCAAAGCGAACTGCATTGAAAGTTAATGGATTGAAATCTGCCAGAGCGCCTTTTACTAATGTGAAGTTCAAACCCCAGACGATAGTCATCACAACCAGGGCTAGATCCATTGGGAAAAATCTAGATCGCGCAGAAGCGCCTCCTTTTGTTTCAGTATTAGCTATTTGAAGGATATTGTGTCGAAACCGACCGATATTGCCCCATTCTGAAAGATCAGCAATCTTTCCCAAGAAATCCGCCGTCAAGCCGCTCTAGTCAATAAGCAACAAAGCAAAAGACTCAGGGTTCTTGTCAAAAGGAAAAGAAACTGATATCCCAGCATTATGAGCAGTTTTCTTAACGTTCACTCCAACCGCATCTTCGGAATAGCGCGCCAAATTCGGATGCACACAAACCTGCCTCTCAGTATTACATTTCTCGCACAACTGGCAGTGCCCAGATATGAACGAGATGGCCAAAGAATACCCTTTGTTCATCGCTGCCTTTTCCAAATCTACGACGACGTGTAGCATTCTGAGTTTGTCATCTTTCCATGCAGCCCAAAACTTCTGCGCTTTTTCCTTCACGTCCTGTGGCACAGTCGGATCAGTCTCAGCTGTCATAAGGCTTTTCAACAGCTCTGAATCCGCCTCAGCCTGCGATTTGAACTTCAAAAACATCGCATAATTGTATTCACTAACTATCTTCCGGAACTCCGTAGCAGTAGGCGTGTAGGGTGGGCAAGCCATAGTCTTGCCATAGTGCGGGCATCCAACTTTGCATTTGAGAACAACGCGATCTTCAACAACAATTTTGTCGGCAGCTATTATCGTGGCTTCTGCAGCACCAGCTTCAAGAGCCATTTCCCTGAGAAACTCAAACTTCAAGTGGTTTTGAGCAGCCATAGCTATATCGCCGTCTTTCCTCCTTGACTGCTCAACCTGATATAAACATTTAGCGGATCAATCTGCTTTATCAAATGACCAATCTCGCTAAAAACCCTCAGAAAATGCTATAATCAGTCCAATGTCAAAGCACCGCTTCAAGCCCCCAGAGCACAAGAATAATATATGATATGCTGAAATCTCTTGTCTGTTGAGGTGCAGTCAGCATCAGAGCCAAAATAAGCAAAATAGGATATGTCAATAAAATAAGAGACAACGTTCTAGGCATCAACCGAAAAAAGCTCGAGCCCCTATATGAAGCCTTGAAAGCAGCTGACTGCGTCGTATGCTCTGGAGCAGGCAGATCCCTATACTCGCTAAATGCGGCAATGAGCCAGATTGCCTTGAGCCAGATAGGCTGGAGAAACAAGGTCGTCTTGACTCCTGATGACCCAGGTTTTCCAGGAAAAAGCATGTACGAAGCAGCATCAGATCTTGAGCGCAGATACAAGAAGATCCTACTCCTTATGAACTCGGGAAGCGGCTACTCAGACGACCCATTCGTAATGGCACAAGACCTGTCCAGATATATCGAAGAGAAAAAGACATCGAAATTTACCATGGGTCTGATTACCTCTAGTCTTGAGTCGCCATTGGCACAAATAACTAATCAACACGGATACGTTATTCAACTCAAAGGACGAGGACGATCCAAACCCTCATTTGAATACAGCGAAACAGGCATGATGGGAGACATATTCGAGCTAGGCACCCTGTCGCTAATGGGTATGATGATTGAAGCCATATTCCGGAACCTGGAAGCCCACGAGGTTTTTCAACTCTGCAATGAAGAATTCGAAAAGATTGGCTCCATAATAGACTCCAACCTGCAATCAGAAACCTACACGCAACTCGTGGACTTGCTTGAGAAACGCACCAACCTGTTCATAGGCGGAAAAGGCACAGCAGACCAGATCGCGAAGATGACCGCCATTAGGCTCTTCCACATAAAAAGCTTCCTGGGAGACGACGTATACGTAACAAGGGGAGTAAACACACCGCATCCTCGAGCAGGCGACCTAGAAATACTCATGTCTTTCTCTGGTGAAACAAAACCCGTCGTAATTTGGTGCGACGTCATGAAGAAATTCAACGGGAATGTACTGGCAATTACCGGCTGCAAAGACTCCAGCCTCGCAAAGAAGGCGGATCTGAACATAATCTTGGAAGAAGAAACCAAACCTGGAACACCAAGACGGTTCTACACAAGAGCAGCCTATGTTCTCAGCCCATTACCAGTAAAGCTGGCTGAGAGACTTGCCCAGAGAGGATTGAAGCTACCTGAGTACATAATCAGCTGGTACCACTCAGTCACACAGTGACCTCTTTTACCCACCTTTCAAACCAGAAACCAAACCTTGGAGAATAGCTGATGGATCTCCTGCAGGCAATAATTCTCGGCATCATCCAAGGATTGACCGAGTGGCTCCCAATCTCAAGCACAGGACACCTTAGAATCGCAGAGTACCTAATGGGAATGGAGATTCCAATAGTCTTCGACGGGTTGCTGCACATTGGAACGATAGTTGTAACCCTTGTTTTCTTCCGCAACGAAATTAAAAATATACTGGTATCGACATGGAAACGAGATTTTGGGACAGAAACTGGCAGGCTCGTCCCTTTGATTGTTGTTGGCACAGTTCCCACGTTAGTTATTGGCTTGATTTTTGGTGATGTCATTGAAGCAGCCTTTAGAGGTTATCTGCCAATAGCAGGAGCCTTTGCCATCTGCGGCATAGTGCTTTATGCCTCCAGATTCGGGAACGAATTAAGCAGTGTGCCAAGTTTTCTCGATGCCTTAGTGATAGGTGCCGCACAAGGACTTGCCATAATTCCCGGACTCAGTAGGAGCGGGCTAACCATAGCTTCAGGATTGTTGCTTGGATTGAAACGTGAAAAAGCATTTTCCTTCTCTTTTCTTCTCTCAGTTCCAGCTATTCTGGGAGCCGTTGGCTTAACCTTCTATAACGATTATGATGAGCTTGTTGGTTCTGGAATTGGCTCGATTGAAATTCTTGTGGGCGTTGCTTTCTCGATGATTGTAGGATATTTTGCTCTCAAACTGCTACGCAGGGTTCTGCAACTCAAGAAGTTTTATGCATTTGCTTTTTACTGCTGGCTGATCGCGATAGTTCTAGTTGGGCTAGGTCTCAGCGGTTTCTAGCCAGAATGGTTTTCCATCGAGGAACTCAGTCAAGAAAACCTCAAAATCTTGATTTCTCTGATACAATTCGACTATTTCCTCGTTTACAGTGATGCTGAATCCTTCCTCAATTGCCTTGGAAACAAGTTCCGCTATACCCGAGTTTTTGCCGCCGTCCTTCAGCTTCTCTCTCAGCAAATCTACCGCATCCACTATCTTCCGAGGCAGCTCCACGACCCACCTGCCATTCTCAATATAGGGACCGGAAACAACATCAATATTGTCGACATATTTCGCAAGGAAATCCCCGCATTCAGTCTTCCGTTCNNAATGCGCTAAGCTTTTCCTCATCAGTCCACGCTGCATCTCGCAGAACTCGAAAATCGCTGATCTCAAAAAGTTTCCTAAGAGAACGTTGCGTTCTATAATACTGTCCCCACAGAACGTCGGGAACAGCCTCAATCGCCTTAAATGTTAAAAACACAATGGCTGAGCCGCGTTGCCCAAGCTTCTTCTCCAGGGCTTTTACCGCAAGAGCTTTTCTCTCAGGTCTAAAGAAGAATTTTGCGCTCGGGCTGTTTAAGAAAGCTCTTGCTGCACCGACAAAGGTGTGGATTTTCTGGGGTTGAACCGCAGAAGCAACGTTTCTACCCTTGTCTACCGGGTCGATCACTACCAACGGCTCTGTGAAAAGGAGTCTCAGATCTCTTTCTCTGTCCTCGTAGTAATTCTCAAGATCTATGACTATGCTTGTAGTGCAGTTGGCGAAAGCATGCAAAGTCTGAACAAAAGACTTGTAGTGAAGTATCAGGAGCTCGCAGAGGTAACCACTGAACCCACCGATTTTGATTTCCGCGCCATAGACGTCAACACACTGCATAAATTTTTTTAGTAAGCGAACCTCCTCACGTAGAGTTCTGTTAAGCATCTTCCGCATGTAGTTGGTATGGAACGGCGTTCTGTCAGTAGCACTCAGCCACTTCCCACGTTTAATTGAATAGCACGGAACAATATTTACTCTGAAGCCGTCAACATAAGCTTCCAAATAGGGGTGCTCTGCGAATCGCTCCACTTGCCTTGAACCTTTTGTCGCTTCCCGAGCAATATCCAGGCTGTCTTCTGAGAGTTGTTTTCTAGTAACTGTGGGTGGTAAACACATGAACACATCTAGATCTGGTTCTTCTCTAAGCCATGTGTCCTTTGCCACCGAGCCCTCAACGCGCACTTTTGCCTCGATTCCCCTCTTCTTGGCGGAGGCTGCAACTTTTTGCTCCAGCGTTCTGGCTAAAGCTGCAACTCTCTTCCGGTCTTCTCTCGTTGGACTAACACGTCCACGAACTTCGACTAGTAGCTGGTCAAGTCTGTTCTCCATTGTTGTCCTTTCCTTCCAAATCAGGAACTTGGACAGAACTCTCTGAGTGTCGAGTAGACTGGTCCCTTTGGCGTTAAGTCGCTCTGCTTGAGCCGCAGACAATCTCCTTTGATTGACCCGAATTCATAGTTAGCCTTGTCAGCTAGAAACTCTGCAAGCTGCATTTTGTTTCTTCCTGATTTTACTCTTGCTATGGTCAAATGAGCCGTGAATCCCTTTGGATCAGGAGGCAAACCCAATTGGCTCAGCTTTGCCTCAAGTTGGCTGAATACATCTCGTAGTTGATTTGCCCCCTCTGCTATTCCAGCCCATACTACTCGCGGATAATTGATGTTTGGAAAGGCTCCTATCCCTTTGATCTGGATGTTGAAAGGATTAAACTGGACTGTTTTCATCTTGTCATATATCCTGTCAATCATGTTGGGCGTGATATTTCCAAGGAATCTTATTGTGATGTGGATGTTTTCTGTCTCCACGAGTTTCAAGTCTGCTCCTGTTTGAACCAAAAGCATTTGTACACGCGCTAGCTCCTCTTTGACTTGGTCACTTTCTATGTCAAAAGCCAGGAAGCTTCTGATAGACTCGGACATCGTCTCTTTCCTTCAAAATAGTTTTTTACATGTTCCTCTCATAAATGCTTTTTAACTATAGACTAGGCTATTGTAGAGTCAAAAAGGGCACATGATGAAGAAAGACAAAATTATCATAGGCTTGGTTGGAATGCCTGGGTCCGGCAAATCGCTAGTTGTTGAGACGGCGCAAAAACAAGGATACGCCGTCGTTACAATGGGCGATGTAGTTCGAGAGGAAACATTGAAAGCCGGTCTAGCACTCAACCCAACAAACATTGGCAAAATAATGCTTGAACTGAGAAAGAAAAATGGAAATGGCGTGGTTGCACAAAAAAGCATCTCAAAAATTGAAGGGCAAAAGGGTAACAAAATCCTGATTGACGGATTGAGAAGCCTGCGTGAAGTCGAAGTCTTCAAAGAACATTTCGAAAAATTTAGCCTAATAGCCATTCACGCTTCACCCCAAACAAGGTTCAATCGTCTTCTCCGTCGCGGCAGAAGCGACGACCCAAAAGACTGGGAAACCTTCATGGAAAGAGACATCCGTGAACTCTCCGTCGGTTTGGGAAATGCCATAGCAACGTCAGAATACCTTGTGGTGAATGAAGGCAAACCCGTAGAAGCAAAAACAAAGATCCAACACGTGTTCCTAAGAGTTGAGAAGAAATGGATGAAGTGAAGGTTCTCGTCGAGGTCGAAATCAACCCTACCGAATCATCTGAGAAAGTAAAAAGCGCTGTTGAGAACATCTTTGGCAACCTACAGATGACGATTAATCCATCACATCTTGGAAGCGTATTGGAAGCAAATGGTGAAGGCAGGCAAGCCTTGGAGGCTTTTCGCAACCTTCTTCGCAGAGACCGGGTCCGAGCTGCGGCCCGCAAACTGCTCTCTTCAGAGCTAAGAGGGAATACAGTCACTTTCTTTCTGAACAAACAGGCGGCTTTCGCAAACCACGTCTCTTTCTCCCAAGAAGTTAGAGAATCACCGCTTGGCCCCATCAAAGTCACGATTGACTGTCAAAATCCGAGGGAACTCATTGACTGGCTCGCACCGAGAACTCAGTAAATCCAAAGTCCAGAGCTGGTTATTTGCAAATGCAGCAATAACCCGAAGAGGCGCAGTCCTACTGGGTGACTCCGTTGCCTGTGATGCTTTTGACACGAAGCGACCAGTGAGAGTTGTCACTCATGCACATGCTGACCACCTCTGTGGTTTGAGAAGTAGCTTGAGAAAATGTCACAGTGTACTGATGACCAAAGCAACCAGGGATCTGATTGAGGTTATTGAAGGTCCAAAAGCGTTGGAGATCGGTAATGTTGAAACGCTAGACTACGGAGAGCCAACGAGCTACGGTGATGAACGAATAACTCTGGTCTATGCTGACCACATCGTAGGCGCAGCGCAAGTTCTAGTAGAAGACCAACATGGTGGAAGAGTTGCATACACTGGAGACTTCAGAATCGAAGAGACACCCGTGCTTGAATGTGATACCCTTGTGGTGGAGGCAACATACGGCAATCCAGGATGCAATCGCAATTTCAACATTGACATAAGGCAACTCATAGTCTCAATGGTGGAAAAACGACTCAGAGATGGAGCAGTTTACATCTTTGGCTATCACGGCAAATTGCAGGAAGTAATGCAGATATTGAGCAACGCTGACGTTANNAGAACTGCTGGATAAAGATCTGCCCTGTATTGCTTTTTATCACATGAACTCCAGAGGCACAATCGGTCTAGACGCACATCGCATATGCGTAAGTGGTTGGGAATTCCGTTCCGCGTGCAGACAAGTCGGAAGAAAGGAACATGTGGTTGCGTTGAGTGATCATTCAGACTTCAATGGTCTAATTGAGTATGTGAAACGCTCCAAGCCCAAGCAAGTGATAACTGACAATTTCCGGGTTAGCTATGGCGATATTCTAGCCCGTGAGATCCACAAACGTCTGGGGATTCCAGCTACTGCTATGCCATCCCCAAACTAAGTCTGCCACGTTGTTCAGGAAGTAACTCTACAAAACTTAAAAGCCTATTCAACTGTTAACGACTGTGGTGATTCACCGTATGTCCAACTCCTCTATGTTTCCAGGTTTCTACAAACTGACACCGAAAGAACGCCTATTATTAGTCAAGCAATTTGCCGGTTTGTCAGACGAAGAAATTTCGCTTCTGCAGAATACCGGATCTCTTTCTATGGATCTGGCGAATCATATGATTGAAAACGTAGTTGGCGCCATCCAGACTCCTCTTGGCATCGGTGTCAACTTTCTCATAAACAATCAAGACTATTTGATTCCTATGGCTACTGAGGAACCATCAGTCGTTGCGGCAGCCAGCTACGCAGCAAAGATGGTTCGTGAAGGAGGGGGGTTCTTCACAAGCAGCACACCACCGGTAATGATTGGTCAGGTTCAAGTCTTCAACACCAAAGATCCTGAGGCTGCAAAGTTAGCTGTCTTGGCGGCCAAACAAGAGATTCTCAAGATAGCAAACGATCAAGATCCGGTGCTTTTTTCTCTGGGAGGCGGAGCCAAAGACTTGGGTGCAAAAGTGATACTTACAAAAATCGGTCCCATGGTTATCACAGAGCTGCACGTTGACTGCCGCGATGCAATGGGAGCAAACGCAGTCAACACGATGGCTGAATCAGTTGCGCCAACAATAGAGCGGATAACAGGCGGCAGAGTGAACCTTAGAATTATTTCAAATCTTGCCACCAAACGCCTCGCCAAAGCATGGTGTACTGTTCCAAAGGAATCCGTTGGCGGTGACGAAGTAGTAAACGGCATCGTTAACGCTTCTGCATTCGCAGAAGCAGATCCCTATCGAGCTGCAACACACAACAAAGGCGTTATGAACGGGATAGTGGCTGTAATCTTGGCAACGGGCAACGATCACAGGGCCATTGAGGCTGGAGGCCATGCTTTTGCCGCACTGCAGGGTCAATACACTTCGCTTTCTACCTGGGATAAAAATGAAAGGGGTGACTTAGTTGGAATGATTGAGCTACCCATGGCTGTCGGTCTTATTGGTGGCGCCGTACGAACTCATCCGATCGCGAAGATAGCCCTGAAAATCCTCAATGTTAAAACCGCCAATGAATTTGGGGAGGTATTGGCAGCGGTTGGTCTGGCTCAAAATCTAGCTGCGCTCAGAGCGCTAGCACACGAAGGTATTCAACGTGGTCACATGTCACTTCACGCACGAAATATTGCTGTCGCTGCAGGGGTGCCTGAAGAGTTAGTTGAACGAGTCGTAGATAAGATGGTTAGTGAGAGAAAGATCCGAATGGATCGCGCAAGAGAGATTGCTGAGAATTTGAGTTCAGTCAATGAGCAAAATTGACAAGACGAGGCTTCTTCGGAGCTGGGGTATCAGGTTATTTTCTTCTCTCGGCGTAGCTCGTTGCAGAGCTCACAGAAGGATACGCTGAACTCCTCGGCAGTCATTTTTTCCTCTGAGATTTGCCGGGCTGCTTTAGCAGCGGCTTTTTGCACTGAAGGCACTATTTCTTCATAATTTTGTATGCCTTTGCTTCCACGTTTGCTAGTCACGTATTGACTGATTGCAGCTTGCGTTGTGCCGAGGCTCTTTGCTGCATTCACTTGTGTGAAGCTATACTTTTCTGTCAGTTCCCTAGCTGTGAAGCTTCTGTATAGTGGTAGGATGTGTCTGGAGACTTTTTCGCATGAAGTGGACATTTTTGATGACCTCGTTGGGTTACTGTTATATAACAGACTTATATTTAAGTTAGCCCTTTTCAGGGTTACTTTTCCAGGTAGTACTATGGGCTTCAGAGCATTCTGAGCAAATCTGCTTTCGTTATTATCCCCACTACAGTCCCTTTGGTGGCTACCAGAACTGCAGAGTACACTTGAAGAAGGCTCGAAATAAGTGATAAAGGCGCGTCTTCTGCAACTTGCGGAAAAGCCTCTTCCATAATTTTTGCGGCTGGCAGAGATGCGATTTGAATTAGAGCTTTTCCGTCCAGGATTTGACGAAGAATGGTTTTCTCAGATATGCTGCCTACGGATTGTTTTCCTTCAAACACAGGTAGCTGAGAGTAACCGTGATTCTTCATTAGCTGAACAACTTTTGAAACAGGATCGGTTGTCTGAACGCCAATTATTCTTGGATGCAAAACCGTGCCAGCTTGGATTTTCGTTTTCGTTTCGATTCTTTCAAGTGCTTCAAATATGGTTTTTACTTTCTTGTATGATGTGTCAATCCTTCCAGATTCCAGCTTTGCGATGAGTGATTGGCTTACGCCTGCAAGTTTCGCCAGTTCGGCCTGTCTCAGTCCTAGCTGTCTTCGTTTGTGGGCGATTTCCTCGGTTGAGGGAAACATGATTCGGTAATTTGTTCTATGCTTAATATTCCTTTTGGAATAAAAAAGACAAAAAAGGATATAACGTCGTTATCCAATCTCTTGAGCCTGCAAAGAGGAATTGAAAATGCCAAAAAAGAGCGTAGACACGATCGCTGTCCACGCTGGACAGGAGAAGCCCGATCCCACCACTGGAGCCCGAGCTGTACCCATATATCAGACTTCATCATACGTATTTGAAAACACGCAACATGCTGCAAACCTATTTGCACTAAAAGAACTTGGAAACATTTACACACGAATGATGAATCCTACAACTGAGGTTTTTGAAAAACGAGTTGCAGCGATCGAGGGAGGAACAGCAGCCCTCGCTGTAGCTTCAGGACAGGCAGCTGAAACGCTGGCATTACTAGCGATCACGCAAGTAGGAGACGAGATCGTCTCCGCAAACAATCTCTACGGTGGAACTTACCAGCTATTCCATTATACTTTCCGCAAACTCGGGAGAAAGGTAAGATTTGTTGATTCCAGCAAGCCCGAAGAATTCAAGAAAGCTATAAACGAAAAAACCCGAGCAGTATACGCTGAAACCATCGGGAACCCCAAGCTCGATGTGCCCGATTTCGAGGCAATAGCGACGATTGCCCACGACGCAGAAATCCCATTTGTTGTCGACAACACCGTGGGAGTAGGGCTCGTCAAGCCAATCGACTTTGGCGTAGACATAATCGTCGAATCGGCGACCAAGTATATCGGAGGACACGGCACCACGATTGGTGGCGTAATAGTTGATTCAGGCAAGTTCCAATGGGACAACGGGAAGTTCCCAGAGTTCACTGAGCCTGACAGCAGTTATCATGGTGTAAAGTTTTGGGAAGCATTCGGCGACTTTCCTGACCTAGGCAATGTGGCATTTGTCTTCAAAACCAGAGTTCAGCTTCTCCGCGACCTTGGTCCCGCCCTAAGCCCCTTCAACGCTTTCCTTCTCCTGCAGGGGCTGGAAACACTGCCACTCAGGCAGCGGAAGCATTCCGAAAACGCCTTTGCGGTCGCCAGGTTTCTGAAAAGTCATCCGTTAGTCACCTGGGTAAACTATCCTGGTCTGGAGGAGCATCCGAGTCACACGCTCGCAGAAAAATATCTCAAAGGATATTATGGCGGCTTGGTAGGATTTGGCATCAGGGGTGGGTTAGAGGCAGGAAAGCGTTTTATCAATTCGGTGAAACTTTTTTCTCATTTGGCGAACATTGGTGATGCAAAAAGCCTTGTGATTCATCCTGCATCTACGACCCATCAACAATTGACTCGCGAGGAGCAGGCAGAAACGGGGGTCACGGAAGACTATGTGCGACTTGCAATAGGCATTGAAGACGCAAATGACATAACTGCAGACATCGACCAAGCTCTGCGGGCTTAGGCAGAGAGGTGACAACTTCCGAAAATGCCCCCTTCTCTGGAGCACATCGAGACCAAACAGTTCACTTTTGCCCCACCGCCGCATGAGTTAGCGCTGGAATCTGGAGAAAAGCTTGGGCCAATATCGCTAGCTTATGAGACCTATGGTGAACTGAACGCGGTCAAGTCAAACGCAATTCTTGTGCTGCACGCTCTGTCTGGAGACGCTCATGCAGCGGGCTATCACAATGGCAAATCCACGGTTGGCTGGTGGGACACCATGATTGGACCTGGAAAAGCTTTGGATACCCAGAAGTATTTTGTAATCTGTTCCAATGTCATTGGTGGCTGCCAAGGTTCAACCGGTCCTTCTTCTGTCAATACCAAAACCGGGAAGCCTTACGGTACTGATTTTCCTCTGGTGACCATTAGTGACATGGTTAAAGCGCAACGCCATCTCGTGGATCACTTGAGAATAGAAAAGCTCCTCTCCGTTGTGGGCGGTTCAATGGGCGGTATGCAGGTCTTGCAGTGGATGGTGACTTATCCGGAGAGGATTCGGTCCGCGATTCCGATAGCCACTGCTTTGAAGCATACCCCACAGCAGATTGCTTTCAACGAAGTTGGTCGCCAGGCGATTATGGCGGACCCAAATTGGAAGCAAGGCAACTATTATGGCTCATCTGTTCCAGCGAAGGGCTTGGCGGTGGCTCGCATGATCGGACACATAACCTATATGAGCGACGTTTCGATGGCGGAAAAATTTGGGCGACGTTTCAAAACCCAAAAGGAACCTTTCAAGTTCTCGGCAGACTTCGAAGTGGAAGGCTATCTGAGGTACAGAGGCGACAACTTCGTAAAGCGTTTTGATGCCAACTCTTATCTCTACATCACCAAGGCAATCGATTACTTCAACGTCCTCAACGGCCATGAACTAACTGACATTTTCAAGGGCTTGAAGGCGAAGGTTTTAGTCATCGCGTTCAAATCTGACTGGCTCTATCCCTCTTACCAGTCGCAAGAAATTGTTAAAGCGCTCAAGGTGGCAGAGGTGGAAGCAAGTTACTGCGAGGTCAGCAGCACCTACGGGCATGATGCATTCCTACTTGAGGTTGAAGAGGAGACACATCTCATCAAACATTTCCTGCAGACAGTCTCCAACGGAAAAAATGGTGGCTGATAAGACTGGTCAGCTTTTGTAGCAAGATTGAACATGATTTGATCATGGGATGGATAGAAGATGGCGCTTCCGTTCTTGATCTTGGGTGTGGCGACGGTGAGCTTCTTTCCCGAATAGTTGAAGAAAAACACGTTCATGCCCAAGGCATTGAGATTGGCGAGACAGCTATCCATCAGTGTGTTGCGAAAGGTCTAAGCGTGTTCCAAGAAGACATAGACACCGGGCTTTCGGCATACGGTGACAAATCTTTCGATTATGTAGTATTGAACCAGACTTTTCAGCAAGTAAAGAAACCGGCATTCGTTCTCAAGGAAGCCTTGCGAGTAGGACGGAGAGTCATAGTTGGGTTTCCAAATTTCCTCTACTACAAAGCGCGATTCCAAATGTTTTTCGGAGGAAAAGTCCCTGTTGTACCCTCTTTGCCTTTTGAGTGGCATGACACTCCCAACTTGCATTTTCTGAGCATAGCTGATTTTAGAGACTACGTGAAGAAACAGGCCATTAAGATCGTGAACTCGGCTTTCGTGGCAGGCAACAAGCGCATTCGAACATTTCCAAACATGTTTGCAGAAATCGGACTNNGACTTTTTCTCCTTTCAGAATAGTCTTATTTGGATCAATCAATCCAGTGGTTTGAGAGCTCAAAAGACCCCTGCGTGCTTCAGCTTCGTCGCTACAACAAAGTCTGTGCATGTGCCAATGGCTGCTTTTGTCTTGAGGAAGCTTAAAAAGAGCTCATAGCCTAAACCTAAAACCATCAATCTGAAACTAATGCTCAGAGGAAAGAAGCTATGAAAATACTTCCGGGTCCAGCCTCGAATGAACTGGGAGAAAAAATTGCAGAACTGTCAGGCCTGGAAAAGATCCCCGTTGCTTATAAGATTTTTCCAGACGGAGAAAACTACATCCGCCTAGAAGGTGATGTCAAGGATGAAGACTTGGCGATAATCCAAACGACAAGTGCCCCGCAGGACACCAATCTAATGCAACTTGCCTTTATTGCAGCTGCGGCAAAACGCAACTATGCCCGAAAAGTTACGGCAGTTGTTCCCTATCTGGCTTATGCTCGACAAGACAAAGTCTTTCTTCAAGGTGAAAACGTAAATGTCGAGACAATAGCTGGAATGCTTCATTCAGCAGGGGTTGATGAGCTTGTCACTGTGAACGTGCATTCTGAGAAGGCTTTGTCCAAGTTTCCTTTTTCGGTGAAGAATCTAACTGCGATCCCTCTCCTTGCGGACTATTTTGTCAAGCGGGGTTTGAAGGAGGCTTTCGTGGTTGCACCTGACAAAGGTGCAATGTACATAGCTGAGCAGGCTCAGCGAGTTCTCGGTGGTGGAGTTGGCTATCTTGAAAAACAACGTGACCGACATACTGGACAGACAATACACACAGGTGACCATTTGGACATTAAAGGTCAAACAGCCATAATCTTTGATGATATTATCAGCACGGGTGGGACTATTGTTGGGGCTTCCCGTATCCTTCACGAGCAGGGCGCCAGGCAGGTTTTCGCTGCATGTGTCCATCCCCTTCTAATTAATGATGCAGAAAAACGTATTCTAGACGCTGGCGTGGAAGAAATAGTTGGCACAGACAGCATTCCAAGGCGTGAAAGCAAAGTGTCTCTTGCACCTCTCTTAAGCAATAGTCTCAGGGCAAACCAAAGTGGCTAAGCTCTTCTTCCTGCTATCTGGAGAAAACGAAACGCTCCCTTCAGCCGAACTGAGGGCTGTTCTTGAAGCAGAGGAATACTCTTTTACGCCCACAGAAAGCCTTGATCAGGTTCTCCGACTAGACACAAACTCGAAAAGCGTCGACATAATCATGCAAAGGGCGGCATATACCCGAGTTACTGCATTGGAATTATTCTGCTGTGAGGCCACTGATGAAACAATCGCTAAAGCAGCTGAATCCGTTGACTTCAAAAAAACGCTCAATCAAGGAGAAGGTTTTGCAGTTCGCATACATAGGGTGAGAGAATATTCAGTGAAAGCGGACACCATGAAGCTTGAGCGCACATTAGGCAATCACATACTCCGAAACTCTGCAAACTCAAAAGTTAACCTAAGAACTCCCAGTAAAACCTTCATTGGCATCCTGACAAGTGGCAAGCTAGTTTTTGGCGTCAAACTTGCTGAAGCCAAGATCAAAACTTTCAGCGAGCGCAGACCACGCAGGAAACCATTTTTCCACCCTTCGGCAATGCCCAGCAAACTAGCCCGATGCATGGTCAACCTGGCACATGCGAGATCTGGCAGTCTTGTTCTTGACCCTTTCTGCGGCACAGGCAGCACACTAATCGAAGCTGCACTGATCGGCTGCCGCGTTTTGGGCTCTGACGCTCAGAGACGAATGATTGTTGGCTGCAGAAAAAATCTCAAGCATTTTAGCGTGACTGCCGAAGGTTTGATTATGGCTGTTGCGCGGGATCTTCCTTTAAAGGCAGTTGATTGTGTGGTCACTGATCCGCCCTATGGGCGAAGCGCGAGCACTCTGAGATCAACTACTCAGGCACTAGTAGAAGAAGCAGCGTCTTCCGCAAAGGTCTTGCTGAAAAAAGGGCAACGAATTTGTATTGCTTCACCCAAAACATTGAACATCTCCCAGATAGGTGAACAATTGGGCTACCAGCATGTTGAATCCCATTTTGCTTACGTGCACAGGACGCTAACGCGCGAAATTGCAGTATTCGAGAAAATGTAGGCGGCAAAAATGAGTTTATACGTGATCTTTCTCGGAACTGCTGGGGCTATTCCAACCGTGGAGCGCAGTCTTCCTGCAATGCTTGTCCAACGCGGAAAAGAATTGCTGATGTTCGACTGTGGCGAAGGCGTGCAGCGACAAATGATAGGAGCGCAAGTGGGTTTCCACAAGCGTATGAAGATCTTCCTTTCGCATCTCCATGGCGACCACGTATTAGGTCTGCCCGGATTGCTGCAGACAATGGCTCTGATGGATCGCAAATACAATCTGGAGATCTATGGTCCAGAAGGCACAAAGGGATTCTTGGAATGCGTTCGTTCTTCACTGCAGTTTGGACTGCCATTTTCGGTGGAAATTCATGAGATTATGGACGAGGGCATTGTATGCAAAGAAACAGGATATGTAGTTGAAGCTGCAAAATCAAATCATACCCGAATAGGTTTCGCCTATGCCCTGGTGGAAAAACCTCGCCCCGGTAAGTTCTTTCCTGGAAAAGCGAGGGCGCTGTGCATTCCTGAAGGCGAATTATGGTCTAAACTTCAACATGGGGAAACGATAGATCTAGGTGATGGCAAGATTGTAGAGCCCGGGGCAGTTCTGGGCACACCAAGGAAAGGAAGAAAAGTCGTTTATACGGGTGACACAAGACCTTTCAGGAATTTTCCCAAGTTTGCCTCTGGTGCTGATTTGTTGGTTCACGACTCAACTTTTGACGATACTTTGAGTGAAAAGGCTGAAGAGGACGGTCATTCAACACCCAGTCAGGCTGCGAAAGCAGCGAAAACTTGTAAGGCAAAGAAGTTGGTCTTGACGCACATAAGCGCTCGTTATGCGGACTCTTCTTTGTTGTTAGATCAAGCCAAAAAAATCTTCGCTGAAACCATCGTTGCCACTGACCTAATGGTTTTGGACTTACCACTAAATGAATAGCCGCTTCAAGCTTGAAAAGCTCTCTTCCACATTAAAAACGGATTCAAGCATTATTATTCCATTAAAGTGCATTTGCTTTACCTTGGAGGCAAAATCATTCCAGTCTATTTTTCCATAGCCTATTCCCAGATGCTGGTCAGCTTCACCAATATTGTCGCTCAGATGGAAATGCCAGATCCTGTCAGGCAATTTTTTAATGAAATGCTGAGTCTGATTTTCGAGATTTGAATGTCCCACGTCCAAAACAATGCCGATTTCAAAGTCCGTTTCGTCGTAAAGCATGAGGAAGTCTTCCGGTGTCTTCATTATCGACCCATATTTTTTTGGCAGATTCTCTATGGCCACTCGCAAACCATATTCTTTCGCAGACGCAGCGAGCTGTTTTATGCTTTGGATGTTTTGCTTCCACTCTCTACCCGGATAGAAAGGACTGATGCCTGTGANNACTCTTTTTTCGTTTAGCGTGTGAAAACCATCGTCTACGATTTCTGCGAATCTGGTTTCGGTTTTTGTGAGCCGTTTGAGCATCTTGTCGAAGGTTTCGCCCAATGTGTAGAGCATCGAGATTCCGATTTTTGGCTGGGGCATACGTTCTTCCTTCTGAAGGTAGGGGCTTACTTGTTAACTCGAATTAATAACCTTATATTGCTTCAATCTTCAGAGCTAGGGCAGTGTTCAGGGTTTCTCGTAGAGATAAATAGTGTGTGAAGGATAGCCAAGTTGGGGGTTTTCGCAGAAATTCTCGACTTTTTGAGGTCTCCATCCGATTATTTCATAGTCATGTGAAACTACTCTGACGCCTTTCTTCAGTTCCTGCTCCAGCTTTGGACGAATTTTTTCGTTAGCGCTTGTGGTCAAATAAAGAAAAACAACATCGGCTGATGTCAAGTTAACACCAAACATGTCGCCATTTACAATTGTTACTCTATCAGCTAGCTGGTTTTCTTGTATCGTACTCATTGCTTTCTTGGCTAAATCTTCTCTAAGTTCTACGCCTACGCCTCTGGCGCCGAAAGTTTTTGCAGCCATAATAACTGTTCTGCCATCGCCAGCGCCTAGGTCGAACAGGACTTCACCTGGTTTCAGCTCTGCAAGCCTAAGCATGTGTTGGACCACTATGACAGGACTTGGGACGTATGGAGCAATGAACAGGCAGCTTGACCTCCTCGGCTTCTATCGTTTGATGTCCTTAAAGGTTTTGTGCATCATTGCTATGCTACGTATGTTTCTCGTTTTGGAGATGGTCTTTTAGCTTCTCCGCATTTCACGCAACTTTGTGCGCAGAGTTCCAAGTATTTCTCTTCGTCCTTTGAGCCCGCTGATTCTGCAGCCTTCTCGCAAAGTTCGCTTGGCTCGCTGCAGCCTTCTTCCTTGCATAGGTTGGATATGTAACGGCATGTTTCTTGCACATCTTTTGGCTCAAGGACTGCTCTATTGGTGCGCACCAAAAGACAGAGTTCTCTTGCCATGGCGCAGGTTTTCAGGTATTTGATTTTCTCGAGAACTTCATGGCGCATCTTCTTCCTGCTTATCTCCACTTATATGATCTCCTACAAACTGAAGCGTTTAGGCAACCTAAGTCTGTTCTCAACTTAAATAGTTGTTGATGGCATCGAAAACCTCAGTAGAGCAAAAAATCGAACAAAGAAGGTGGAGCTATCTTGGTGGAACAATATTGGAGTAGGCTCTGCCCATCGCCCTTCTTCGTTCGGCTTCCATTTGAAAAGCCAATGTTGCTTCGATTCTTCCTCCTCCGCCAGTAGCTGCGGACAATGAGTTGTCAATGGCTGGTCCTGAAGCGTGATGTTTGAATTTGAGAATTTTGTCNNGCCTTTTTTTGTCAAACCAGACGGCTTTTGTAAATTCCTGTTTTTTGCTTCCATTTCCATCACATTTATTTTAATGTTAAGATATACATCTTAATAATAAGATTATAGCATGCTTAAAAAGATTTCTGTATTATAACAAAAATACTTTTATACCCATAACTATGTTTATTTAACTGATACAAATGAAGCCCATAAAAACAATCAGCGATCCTGAAGCCTTCAAAGTCTTAGCCGATGACACAAGAAGAAAAATGGTATTTCTGCTCAGAGCCAAGGAAATGACTGTAAGCCAAATAGCAGGCGAACTCAACCTTACTCCGCAGACTGTTTACCACCACATAAAGAGACTCCTGGAAGCAGGTATGGTGGAAGTCACACGTGAAGTGAGAGTTGACCACCTCATTGAAAGCTACTATCAAGCTACTGCTGAAGTCTTTCACGTTACCGTTGGAAAGAAATCTGGTAGCAAAGAAACGCTTGAAGAGAATATCCTGCTCGCTCTGAATGGTCTAAGAAAGATTGGATTCAACGTGAATTTTGAAAGGAAGGATGTGGAGACCTTGGCTGACCTCGCAATGCAAACAGAAGAGTGCTGTGGGGCCAAAGAGTATGAGGAAGCTGTATCTAAGCTAGACGATATTGACCTTCTTACTAAGCAGTCTGTTCAGGAGTATGCCACTCTTGTCTCAATGACCGATGAAGACATAGCAAAACAATGTGATCTGAGAAAGAATTTCAGGAACGCGTTAAGAACACTAGTTAAGTAAACTTTTTTCTATCCGAATCTCTTGCTCAGTGCTTTCCGTTCAGCTTCGAGAATGAGATCGTAGAATTTGTTCGTAGGCGTTGATTCCTTTTCAAGTATTCCGGCCGCATCTTTAGAAGTTATTCTTCTGGCAACAAGAACAATAGCTGCGGGTTTTCCATATTTCCCGATTAGCTTAGCCGTCTCCAAGGATTGATCACGCAGTCTCTCCTCAGCCTTGGCGAGTTTCTGACCTTTTTTGTCAACAAGCGGATATACTTTTTCCTCACCCACCTTGAGCAATCCAAGTTCCGCGGCGTTACATCGTGGACATTTTGGGTTATCAGGCAAATTGTTGAGCCGAATTGATTCTGAGTAGCTCCAGCAGTTTGTGCATATGAAGTTCGCCGTTTCATCCAGCAATCTCGCCTTGGCAGATTCAACTAGTACTGCCTGCATGCGTTCTGGCGGAATCAAGTCTGTTTTCATGCTTACGCGCTCAATGCCTACTCGTGCAATTGGCGTGGCAAAGCCTGTAGTTTGCAAGATCTGCAGCTTGACTTCGCCTTTTCGGATTTCTTCCAAGAATTGAATGAGCCTCTCAGAGTCAAGATCTTTTGTGAAAACCTCCTTGAGGCCTTCTTCATAGATAGGTGTTCCCTCAAAACTCGTGACGAGTTTTTGCAAGCTGACATTGCTGAAGTCTGCCCATTTTTTCAAAGCTCCAAATCTTCGCGCTACGTGGATAACTCGACGCTTGAAAAGTCCTGTTTTCACGACTGATCTCGTCAGCGTCTCTTTCACGGTTTGATCTTGCATTTCGCTGAGTTCACTTAATACTTCAAGGATGCGATTTGAATCTGCTGTCCGAAGTGTCTGTACAAAAATTCTGTACGGGTCGTGCTGAACAACTATTCCCTGCCCCAATTTATCTGACAGAATTTGACCAATGAGTTGAGCCAAAGTCCTGTTAGCCAATGAACCAAGATTTGGATGAACTATGACAAACTCGTCCCAATCTTCAATTATGATCCTTTTTTCCGTGGGAAGAGCAATTCCTGCATTTGCCTGCTCTATTGTTTCTCCTATTGCTCTCATTATCGTCGCGTTTTCGGCTGGGTATTGCTGAGATAGCAGTCGACTGATTTCTTCTGGATCTACACCAATCCTTGTTTTCTCTTCAACGAAACCTCTGATTGAGGCGACTTCTTGAGCAACTGCAAAGGGAACCGGGATTTCTTCACCTATCCAGCTGGGGATTGCACCAGTGGGATCGTCTACCGGTCTAACGTAGACTTTGTCTTCTGTAGTATGCATTATCTGCCACGGGCTTCCTCGAATGATAAATTTAGTTCCTGTTTTTCCGTATTCAGCCATGAATGCTTCATCCAAAACGCCAATTGAACAATTTGCGGATTCGTCTATTACTAGAAACTGCTTCTCTTCGGGTATCATGCTGAGGTTGTCAAAATAGTATTCAAACAGGGCTTTGGTTCTCTGGGGCTTTAGTACAACTTTGTCTTCAAATGAAACCCATGCTAGACGTGGGAATCGTTGATGCATGTATTTGAGAATTTTCTCTATGTCTTCTAATGTTATATTCTCGTATGGGAAAGCGTTACGGATAATTTCTAAAATCTCATCAAAATTCAAACGCCTATTCTTCAATAGTAGTCCTGCTATTTGATGAGCAAGCACGTCATACGGTTTTGGAGGAATTTCAACAGGTTCAAGTTCCTCTTTCAATGCTCTTCTCGCAATTACCATTGCTTCAAGCGTGTCGTCACTGTCCATTCCTATAATTAGACCATTTGCCACGCGACCTACGCTGTGACCTGCTCTGCCTACGCGTTGGATAAGACGAGAAACTTGTCTCGGGCTCATATATTGTATTACCAGATCGATTCTGCCGATGTCTATCCCGAGTTCAAGGCTGCTTGTAGCTATAAGACCTTTGAGGTCTCCACGTTTGAGACCGGTTTCAGCGGCT
This sequence comes from Candidatus Bathyarchaeota archaeon, assembly GCA_013330975.1. Lineage (GTDB taxonomy): Archaea > Thermoproteota > Bathyarchaeia > Bathyarchaeales > Bathycorpusculaceae > UBA11855 > UBA11855 sp11852u. The sequence goes on along the minus strand of DUHG01000084.1, from coordinate 1,883 downwards.
ATCCGTGAGGGTTTTGCCAATGACCCATGGTGTATGCTAACTGGGAAGTCCATGTCCCATACTTTGAGTCTGCTTGCCAGTACTTCTGAGACTGATCGTGTGTTGGTGAATAGCAGGACTGATTTGTGTTCACTTATTCGCTCTTTGATGATTCTTAGTCGGGCTGCGACTTCTGGGTGAGTATAGAGTTTTGCTGCTAGTCTTGCGTCGTCCTCATCGGGTCTTGGGTAGATAACTCGCAGTCGCATTAGTTTGGCTACTGGGACACGCGCAATTTCGACGTTTCGTTTGTCGCCGACGAGGAAGTTGGCAACTTTCTCGGGCGTGCCAACCGTTGCGGAGAGCCCAATCACCTGGAAGTCTTTTTGGATTAGATTTCTGATGCGTTCCAGTGCGATTGACAGTTGGCTTCCCCTTTTGCTGTCTGCGAGTTCGTGAACTTCATCTATTATTACCCATTTTAGGCTCTGTAGGTGCTGGCGCAGAAGCCAACCGGAGAGAATAGCCTGCAGGGTTTCAGGTGTAGTTATTAGAATGTCTGGCGGACTTCGTGATTGGCGGGTTCTCTCTTTGAGCTCAGTATCTCCGTGGCGGACCGCGAGTTTGATGTCCAGATTGTTGCACCACCATTCAAGTCGCTCGAGTAGGTCTCTGTTTAAGGCTCGAAGAGGAGTTATGTAGAGAACTTTTATGCCAGGCGTTTTGGGTTGTTGGAGTAGCATGCTGAGAACTGGAAGGAATGCGGCTTCGGTCTTGCCTGTCGCTGTGGGTGAGATAAGTAGTAGGTTTTTTCCTTCAAGGATCTTTGGGATCGTTTTTTCCTGAGGTTCAGTGGGTTTTGGGAAACCTTTTTGCTCGACAAGCCTCCGAACGGGCTTGACAAGCATTTGGAAGACGCTGTCAGAAGTTTCTGTCAAACTATGTTGAACCTCGGAGGTCAGAGGATTAAGCAGGTGTCGACTTTAAAACCATTTTGGGCTTGTTAAAATAGGGGTCACGTTTTGTTCTTATAAAGAATTTTCTCTTGATGCTGCATTTTAGACTTTTTCAAATATTAATGCATGAATTAGTGCTTTCATTCTTTTAACATAAAAATGACTAATCTTGATGTTGAGGTGGAGAATATGTATGTGAAATTATTGGAAAGTTATTTATTTAAAATAGCCCGACCATGGACATGCGATAATGGAGGAAAATGTATGGCTAAATGTCCAAAATGCGGAGCCGATGTTTCGAAACCTAAGAAGACTTGGAAGATGGCGGGGCGTCCAGACAAAGCAGGGAAACGCATGCAGCTTGAAATTGGGCTGTATGAATGCGCTAATCATCACACTTTCCGTGAAGTGCTGAGCAAGAAGAAGATCTAAATTAGCTGGGTCTGTGCGAAACAACTCTTACATTTCCCATTTCCTAATTTTTTTCTTTTCTTGGAGCGGTAGGTTTTAAAACGAAGATTGCTAGATGAGTTGGAACGGTTCATAATCCAATGGATGGTTGANNGGGTTCTGGTATGGCTCTCAGTTTGTGCTGAACACTCCTTATCCAGCCTTGGCCGTTGTGACGGGTAGCATGTGTGTACCATACGATGGCGCTTGTGAAGGTTGGAGTCATCCGTTTGATCGAACTTTACATGTAGGCGATTTAATAATAGTTCAAGGTGTTAGTCCTGCTGACTTAAGCGATGATTATCCATACAGCGACATTATTGTTTTCCATAAACCCGGAAATCCTGATGAGCTTATCGTGCACAGGATAGTGGAGAAAGAAAACAGAAATGGTGTTTTCTACTTCACGACTGAGGGTGATGGGAACGGAATTAATAAGTGGCCTGACCCGCCTGACCAGAACGATCCTTGGAGCCCATTTTCTGAAGATTTCGTTGT
>DUHG01000037.1 GCA_013330975.1 Candidatus Bathyarchaeota archaeon | reverse complement strand
TTGGCCTATTAATACTGCTAATTGTCTCAGTTATCTTGGTTCTAAGCATGGTAATCTCTGTGGGTGTGGGACATGCTGTCATACTTGTTGATCCCTTGAGGAGGTCAACAAGCGACCCAATACTTGGTCCGACTTATGTTGTGAAGGCACCATGGGTAACCTCTGTTGATGTTTACTACGCGACAGACTCCTTTGAAGGCACGATTCCATGTTTCTCCTCTGATCAGCTTGAGATGCAAATACAAATCCTAATGCGATGGTCCCTTGACTCTGACAAACTGAGAGATCTTTATCGCAATTATCCGCGGCTGAACTATAAGGAAACAGCTGTAGAATCGATTGTGGCTGAGACAATAAGGTTAGTAACTAAGGATTTCACTGCTTTGGAGACCATCGAATTCAGGGAATCTGTCAGGAACCAGATTGAGAACGCGGTCCTTGATGAAATAAGAAAGCAGACCTCTCTTGCTGGGGCACTCATCAGTTTGGAGTTTGATTTGCGAAATATTGGTTATCCGCCGAAATATACTTCAGCAATCGAAGACAAACTTGTTGCCGAACAGCAGAAGATTCAAGCTGATTTTGAACGTGAGAGAATTCTGATCTTGGCAAATGCAACAGCTCAAGAAATTGTAATCAAAGCATCTGGTGAAGCTGAAGCGAAAGTCATTGAAGCAAACGCAACGAAGGACGCCATTGAACTGATTTTGGAGCCTTTAGGTCAAAGCGGTAATGAAACTCGAATTGCAGAGCTCTATCTTTGGGTCCAGACTTTGCAAAGGATCGCCCCTGACGTGGACATTATGATCGTTGGAAGCGAGGGGACTCCCGTACTAATTCCGGCGACCCCGTCGAGTCCATAACCTCTGTCTATCACAGTCGCTTGGAAAATGAAGATTGCCAAAGTTTGGTACTCTTTCGCGATGAACAACTATTCCTTCGGCATTTTCAGACCGCGGTGTAAGCATTTGAAGCCATAATATGCGAATACTGCACCAACAAGAATTAGAACGGTGAGAATGAGCATCATATTATAGCCGGCATCAATTGAATTGTTGCCAATAATTGTTTTGAAAAAGATCAAGATCACACCTTGCCGCCCTTCCCTCGAAAAAGAAGGTGTCTCTGCTAGCACGACGGCGTACATGACAACAAAACCGCTCAGTAGCAGCATGCTACACTTCAGCAGTTCCTTTAGTGTCCATTCAACGCTACTCATCGCGCATTTCTCCGTCCGCAGTAATCCTTTACTGTTTCAAAAACCATGAAACGCCACGGCCCAAACCGACCCGTTCTTGTCATCTTGTACGCTCATCTGACACTAGCGGTTACTGCACAAAAAAACATTTGCTAGCAACATGCTTCTCAAGTCACAAAATCGGCAACTGCGTCAAGTTTTGTTTTTGTCGGAAGAAAACTAGAGATAACGAGCGCAGGAGAACCACGAATGTCTGCAAGAAGAAGCGTATATGTCGGTCAAGCCCAGTTGCACTCCTAAACTCTTGAATCAGGAAGAAACTCCTCAGGGAGGGATCATACGATGTCGTCAAAATGTGCTGGCTTGCAGAATCGAAACCAAGGTACCTCACGAAAACCCTCTTTACGCTTTCGTCAACCAGCGGAAACTTGCGTCCATAACCCACGCACAAGAGGGCATTAGCCAGTGAGTCAAGAAATTAATTGTGTACTATATTATTGAAGACCAATTTGCCACTTTGGGCGATTCTTCCGGGTTTTTGACGCTGTTCCTCTGCAAAGTTCATCCTCAGATTTTGTAGCAAGCTTACTTTCAAGAAACCAACATTATGACCTCAAAGCGCTACTGCCTGAATGATAATGAGGACGATTATTATTACTGGCAGAAATCTCTGCGACCTCCTACAGACTCGTACTGCGTCATCCATTCTCTTGGCTTCCACAAATCTGGTTATGTAAACCGAAACGGAAAGGTTGAAAAGGAAAATGACGTAGACAGAAAGCATCATCTTGTCAGCAAACGTAAGGTAACCTGTAGGGGGAATACCGTTGAGAAGCGACAAATGGAAGGCAGTCGCTGACAGCAATGTAGTTACTCCCAGCGTTATTCGCTGAGCGAAATTTTGTGGGGCCATCAGAAAAGCGAGTAGTGAAATTGTCGTTATAACAGCTATGGGCAAAACGGTTTTGATGAATGATGAAAGTATTGGTCGCTTCAAGTTGAGTCCAAAGACGAAACGGGAGAATGTTTTGTCGCTGTATGAGTGTTCTTTGATGGAAGTTTTGAATTCTCCCAGATTCCAGCCGGCGACATTTGCTTCGGGATCAATATTCGACGTTGAATCTACCTCAAAAACCATCTGGCTCAAGTCAAGGCTTTTGTGTTCAATCTCAACCGCCAAATCATGGGTCTCGAATGGGTATTGAGAAAAATCAAAAGTTTTGATGAAGGTTCCGCGAACTCGATACTCTAAGTAGCCTCTGTTCTCGTCCGCATCAACTACGTAGGTTGATGGGGCTCCGTTTATGAACTCGAACTGTTGGATCTGAACGAGGGTGATCTCCGAAGGGTCATAGTTGAACCATAAATAGAAATCTAGTATGTAGCTGTTCGCGGACAAATCCACTTTTTCAACATTAACGAGCCAAACCCCAACCTGAACTTTCACTGGATTCTCAGTGGCNNAAAAGTTTTTGGAAAACTGCCTCATCCTTGACTCTCAGTTCGTCGTTGATGTACTCGTCCGCGTTTAGGTTGAATTCGAATCTTTTGGACTCCTTTCCTTTGCCTAGAAAGCCGCCTTCCTTCTGCACCAGTATGTATTCTATCTTGACCCTCTGTGGACCTAGAGCTTTCGATAGGTTTCCGATGGTGCCTCCAATTGTGCCCCCTATGCTTCCTCCCGCACTCGTTTGCCATCCACTCGAACCGCCTCTTGAAACTTTTATTTCAACAGCCTTGACTCCTGCAACCATGGATTCGAATTTTCTGTAGTGGTAGTCTCCAGGTCCTCTTCCTCTCAGACCTTTCGTTGAGGGGAATCCTCTGCTGGAGAAGAAATCAAACACTTTTTCAGCAATCACATCGTCCTTTGACTGCCAAGTCATTGTTCTTTGCGCGAGTTTTCTGCTTCCTTCAATCAATCCCATTGTTTCACCTCCCCCTAACCATGCACAGCAAATAGGAAGAAGCCATGCTATGACACCTGCAGCAGGAATCCTAGCCCAGCGGATTCATGGTGCCCACTCACTACTCCCCAAGATACAGGATAGACACCTTTCGCCGTAGTTGAGCTGACGGTTAAGGTCAGAGTTAAAGTTCCTGCGCCACCAGGGTTAAGGGTGACATCTGCAGGGTCAAATGAGGCTGCTACTCCTGATGGCAACCCATAGCAGTTCAAAGATACCTGTCCCGCATAATCGTGCAGTGAGGTTGCAGTAACTGCGATGGTTCCACTGGTTCCTTGCTTGACGATTATGGCATTCGGGTTTGTGGACACAGACACGGGCTCTGTCGGCTGAATAGTTACCAGACTAATCGGGATATTTGCCGATCCTCCAGATGCTAAGGATATTCCCAATATCTCGCTTGGCAAATATCCATCCTTTGTGGCAATGCCTCGATAACTGCCTCCAGGCAGGTTTGTGAGAGTCAATTGTCGGGTATTTCCAGTTGTCCCAGTTCTGAAGGTTTCTTCTGGGCCAAAAATAGTCATGGTCACGCCTGTTTCGTCTGACTGGAATACCAAGGTTCCCCTATCCTGTGACGCGCCATTGTTGCCGAGGAAAGCGTTCAAAGCAAGAGTTCCAGCGATTGAAACAGCTACTACCACTATGATTGCTATCAGCATTTTCTTATTCAATTTCTTATCCTTCCGAACACTTCTGATGTTCACTGCGTTGTGGCGAGTATTTAATGCGCACTCACGATAGGTGAGTTTAGGCTTATAGAAAGCAAGATAAAGAATTGAAACGGTGATAGAAGTATGGAGAATGCTGTTTTCATCGC
>DUHG01000127.1 GCA_013330975.1 Candidatus Bathyarchaeota archaeon | reverse complement strand
CCTGCCTCTACTAATTAATAATGGAGCTATCCCCAGACAGCCCATTTTGTATTTCTAATTTAGCATTGTTTCAGCCAGAATCAATTATTCCATTTCCAGCTGCGATAAAAATCCAATTGTTTTCTAAATCACCAAAAATACAACAAAGCTTAGCGGTGCATAATCAAACTTGGTCAGCGACATAGCTGAAGAAAAATATGCCGTCTGTTCTTTTTGCGGAACAAAGTGTTCTCAAAGGAGAATTAAATGAGCCTTTTTAGTTATATCATGCTGGAGGCTGAAAAGAGCCTGAATAAAATAGTCTTGCCATTCCTTTTCTCTGCGATACTGTTCGCTTCACTATTAACAGGCAGGCAATCAGTCAGCGCTGAATCTGCCGATTCCATAAGTTTCTCTTCAGGAGTCACCCTTTTCTCGCCTCTAAACCGAACCTATAATTCCAGATATCTGACTTTGAATTTTTCTTTCGCTTGCGGATGTGGTATTAAATACTCTTTGAGTTATAACGTCGATGGCGAGTATGGAGGTCCTATGCCTTACGTTATTAAGAACCCTGAAGAACTGCATGTTATTTACTATGCAACCGGGCTAGTAAGATTGCAGGAATTATCTGAGGGTACCCACAGCTTAACGGTTAATCTGCTAGCCTCGCCAAGCACCAATCACATTAAACCATCATACGCGGACACCATCTACTTTTCTATAGATTTGACTCCTCCAAACGTGTCGATTCTATCTCCATCAAACAAAACTTACACCGTAGCCAACACTTCTGCAGCCAGCTTTCCATTGAATTATGCCACTAATGAAGAGTTTTCGCAGGCGTCATACAGTTTAGACGGACATGATAACATAACGATGATTGGAAACACTACGCTTTCAGGATTGTCCTTCGGTTTGCACAATGTGACTGTGTACACCCAGGATTTGGTGGGCAACACTGGAGCTTCAGAAACAGTCAACTTTGCCATAGCAGCGGAGCCAAAACCNNAAATCTATAGTAATTATTGGCGCAGGCTTAGCTGGTTTATCTACCGGCTGCTATGGTCAAATGAACGGATATCAAACCCAAATCTTTGAAATGCAAAATAAGCCTGGAGGCGTCTGTGTTTCATGGAAACGCAACAACTACAGTTTTGACTATGCCGTCCACAACGTCTTTGGCATCTCTACTAAACCCACTGGAACATTATACAACAAAGTATGGCAAGAGCTCGGAGCACTGAAAGAAAATAACGTCTGCGCTTTCAACGAATTTGTTCAGGTTGAAGACACAAACGGCAAAGTCTTCACAGTCTACTCAGACATTGAAAAACTGGAAAAGCACATGAAAGAACTCGCACCAGCTGATACAAAACTAATCGAAGAGTTCACCAAGACTATTCGGAAACTGAGCGGTCAAGACGTTTTTGGATCAATTTTTGGCGGAATAGGCGCAAAACTCAAAATGCTGCCGCTCATGAGTTCTGTGATGAAATACAGCAAAATCAATCTAAAGGAGTTCGCCCAAAAGTTTTCAGATCCATTTCTGAAAAAAGCAATCCCTACAATTCAATACGACATTGAAGAAGTACCTACACTAGTGCCCATGGTTTTTCTCTCGATGCTAAGTGTCGGTGATGCAGGATGGCCAATCGGAGGTTCAGCAGCGCTTTCACGTAACATTGAGAAACGTTATCTTGAACTTGGCGGAAAAGTACATTACAAATCAAAGGTAAAGAGAATCATCGTTGAAAATGACATAGCAAAAGGAGTGCAGCTTGAAGATGGATCAGAACACTTTGCAGACGTGGTAGTTTCTGCAGCGGATGGCTACTCCACAATAGTCGGCATGCTGAACGAAAGATACACCAATGAACGCATACGATCATACTATGATTCATATCCGAAGACTCAACCTTTTGGGCTGGAGATATGGTATGGAGTTAACAGAAGCTTTTCTCACGAACCCCACGCTATGGTGCTCTTCCTTGGCGAATCAATAACTGTAGAAGGGAAAGAAAGAGACAGACTCGGCATAGAAATAATGAACCAAGATCAAACATTGGCGCCATCTGGCAAAACTGTTATCAAAGTCAACTTGGATTCGAACTATGAATACTGGAAAGAACTATCCGCAAACCGTGAAAAATACCGTGCTCATAAGCAACAATTAGCTGACATGGTTGCCAAGAAATTGGAAAAACGTTTTCCGGGATTCACAAAACAAATTGAAGCTCTTGACGTTGTAACGCCAGTCTCCGTGGAACACTGGACTGGCGGTTATCGGGGGTTCGCCCAGCCTTGGGCTCCGCCTCAGAAACTGGCCAAAGAGATTAACAAGAACGGCGTTAGCAAAACATTGCCCGGCTTGAAGAATTTTTGCATGGTTGGTCAATGGGCTGGAGGAACATTTGGGATCAGCACTGTTTGCTTAATGGGAAGAACCCTTGTACGTGAACTGTGCGAGAAAGACAATAGGCCGTTCAAAACAACTTTAGCCTAGACCGAATTTGGTTAATGTGCACTGACCAACATTTTTCTATTGTGACTACTTTTGGAAATTTGAATGCGCCAAAAATGCAACATTGAACTTCCCCCTCGCAACAATTCGGGTAGATACACTTGGAAAATAGCAATGCATTTTAACGCAAGTTGCTATCCGAATTGAAAGGAGTTCTAGTCTATTCAGTTGACCCAACAATGTTTGAGGAAAGGTCGTGGGGCATCTCAGAACAACTTCACGAAAAGCATAATCAACGTGAATTCATTGGTAGATGAATAATGAAAATACTAGTTACAGGGGCTTTTGGGAATATTGGAAAAGCGGTAATAGAAGAAGCAAATAGACGAGGTCATGAAATAATCGTATTTGATATAGAGAATAAGAAAACTCGAAAGGACGCTCGTAGGTATCGAAAAAAAGTTAGGAGTGTATTTTTTGGGGATATTCGAAATTTTGAAGATGTTAAAAAAGCGGTCCAAGAATGTGATACAGTGATTCACCTTGCAGCAATAATTCCTCCAATCTCAAAAAGACAACGCGAACTAACTATGGATGTTAATTATGGAGGGACTGTAAATCTAAATAATGCAATTAAGGAGACCAAACGAATGATACCCCTTGTTTTTACCTCTTCGGCAAGCGTGATGGGCCCAAGCCAACTTCAAAATAGGTTAGTCGATCGCAATGACCCTTTGGTTGTAACCGGAAACTATGAGGAATCAAAAATCAAATCTGAAGAATTCCTGAAGAAAAACGCGGAAAACTATCTCGTTTTCAGGCTTGCGGGTGTGCTTCCGAATTTTTCTATCCTCTCCTTGGCGAGTGCTATTCCTCTGATGGAAGAGATTTTTGATATGCATCCAGATATGCGGCTTGAGATGATAGCTGATGAGGATGCCGCAACCGGTTTGGTTACAGGGGCTGAAAAGCTGAAGTTAGGCATTACTCAAAAAAATCAGGCATACATTCTAGGCGGCGGGGAAAAAAATGGCTGGCAGCTGAGAGGGGGAGAATTTTTGTCCCGTTTGTTCGGGGCCTTGTCTCTTCCAATGCCCGACAGGAAATACTTCACTCAAGACATTAACACCTATCATTTGGACTGGTACGACACCAAAGAAGCCCAGCAAGAGTTTAGCTTTCAGAATTATTCCGCGGAGGATTACTTCAAAAACATAAAGAAGAAATATGCAATTTTCAAATTGCTGATTCTGTTGTTCCGGAAAATCATAATGACGAAGCTTGTTAAGATGTCTCCTTATTATAGCAAGATTCATGAGAATTCAACAGAAGAATAAACGGTTTACATTTTGTCATTTTTTCTAATTCTATCTTCTGGCTGGATACTATTTGAAGTCCCTTTTTTCTTTTAGTTAGAATTCTGGAAATTNNTTCTGAAGAACCGCATAATACGCTTAAATAGCAGAATGCAGTGAAAGCCTGAATCCAAACTTACAGGCGACAAGAATGAAGCAAAAGTACGTAATGGACTTAACCAAGATGGAGGGTGATGGAGACTTCAATTGCCCTCAATGTGGAGTGCTTATTTCCTCAGATGATTCCACAGAAGAGAAATACGCGCTCTTGGAGCCGAAGCTCAACGGGAAGGAACTGGAGGAAATGATTATTCATTGCAACAATTGCGGAAGCAATATTCGCTTAACCGGGTTCT
>DUHG01000007.1:7919-8054 GCA_013330975.1 Candidatus Bathyarchaeota archaeon | reverse complement strand
TGAAGGAATACGCGAAGGAAGAACGCACATGACTACTGAACAAGCAAAGGGAAAGAAGCTTAAGGTGGCATGGGGAATCACTGGCGCAGGCGACAAAATCGCTGAATTCATTGAAGTAATGAAGAATATCAAGAA
>DUHG01000007.1:0-7771 GCA_013330975.1 Candidatus Bathyarchaeota archaeon | reverse complement strand
GGAAATCCCGCGCGTTTTCAAGATGTTTTTCACGACTTAGGACAAGGTCTAGATTTCAAAAACGTCTCCAGTTTTCGGTGCAAAAGCCTCTAAACCCAACTCTGATTTTGCCCAGGTGGCAAAAAGCTCGCAGTTACCCTCAGCTCCATGAACGACAAAAACCTTGGGCTTGCCCCCGACTTTCCGCAACGCGTCTTTTAGCTGGCTTGCTCCACAGTGAGACGAAAAATCAAAATGTTCATAGTGAGCCTTGATCTTGCGGATTTTCCCGTCGATGTTACAGATGCCCTTCTCCAAGAGCTCTTTCCCAGGAGTTCCCGGAATCTGATAGCTTACCAGATATATTGAGTTTATAGCTTTCTTTCCCAGTTTTGATATGTAAAATGCTGCAGGACCGCCTTTCAGCATTCCAGCGGTGGATATGATAACTCCTGGTGTTTTGAGGGCTCGTCTACGGTCTCTCCATCCTTCGACCCACTCTGCTGAATGCATAGCGTCAATGAAGAGTTTTGGATCTCGCAAGAATTCTTTGTGGTTCATGATTATTCGACTCGCTTCTCGAGCCATTCCATCCAAGACCATAGGGTACTCGAAATGATTTGCTGCCAGCACACAGGCGATTTCTTGGGACCGCCCGACTCCGAATGCAGGCACCAAGACGGTACCTCCTTTCTCCACCGTTTCTGTGACGGATTCGACGAATCTTTTCTCAAGTTCTGGTCTTTCTGTGTGATCTTCGTTTGCATAGGTGGCTTCCATGATTATTGCGTCTACATCTCCTAGATCCATTCTTGCCCCGTTTAGGAGCTTGCTTTCTGCAGTGTTGAAATCCCCGGTATAGAGGAGCTTTTTACCATCCGCTTCGATGAGAACTTGCGCGCTTCCTGGAATATGTCCAGCGTCGAAAAGGCGAAGGCGCATATCCCCAAGCGTTTCCTCAACTCCATAATCCAGATGCTTGTTGCTTCGCATCATAGTCTTGAGTTCTAGGTACTCAAATGGCAGATAGTAGCCGGAAAGGTGAATGAAGTCCTGAATCAGCAACTGAGCAAGGTCCAAGTTGAGCCTGTTTGCGTAAAGACGTGTTTTTCCGCCAACAAAGTACATGGGAACAGCACCAGAATGGTCGAGATGGCTGTGAGTAAGTACAACCGCGTCAACATCTTTTGGAGGAACATGCATCGGAAAACCTGGCTGAGGATCAAGCATAACGCCGTAATCGAGTACAACTTGTGTTTTCTCCGACTTTACAGCGATTCCAATTCTGCCTACTTCTCGGGCGCCGCCTAAGAACCTAACCTGCAACAGAAGCCTTCCTTTTTGCTTAATGGATAATGCGATATCATGAACAGACATGCCCTCTTAAAACCTTATTGACTGCCCAAAAGGTGGAATCGAGACTGAACCTTTACGTATAGCTTTCAGTATTTCATCAACATCCAAAGAAGCCTCGATCTGAGTGTATACCGAGAGAAGTTCTGAAGGTTGATGAGCGTCGCTTCCTGCTACGCCGGGGACACCCATCAACTCAGCCAGGCTCTGGGCAGCTTTGTTTGCAGAAGATGGAGAGCAGCCGTTAAGAATTTCCACAGCATCGATTTTGTAGTTCTTTGCTTTATCACCCATTCCGTATTCTCTGTAGGGGTGAGCGGCGATTGAGACTGAGCCAGTTGATCGTGCAAAGTCAACTATGTTTTCAGCTGTCCAGGGATGGGGTGGCATCTCTTCAGCCCCCAGAACTACGATGTCGCCCTCTTGGGTGCTTATCTCTACTCCAGGAATGATAAGGATGTCGGGGTATGAGGAAGCAAGCTGCCGTGTGAAGACGCAACCTTCTATGGTATCGTGATCAGTCAAGGCCGCAACTTTAACAAGATTGTGTGCCAAAAGTTGTTCCACAAGGGCTTTTGGAGTGATAGAAGAATCCGAGGAATATATTGAGTGGATATGTAGATCTGCGTGAATCAAGGTTATTCGCTCGAGTTTTTCCTCAAAATCATTTCCAAACGGGTTAAAATGTATTTGGTTGAATCTGGTTTGATGGTTATGCAGTTAAACCTGATTCTTCCGGTGNNAATCATGCTGCGACAGCGGATAGACCTCATCAAGTTCGAGAGGGACTATACCAAAAGGGGCAGCGTAGAAACACACATGAATTCGGGTCAAGATCGTTTTCTCTAGTCGTCTAAGAACCTGCCTGATCCTCTGGAATTCTCTTGCTTTATGGAAAGGCTTGTTTTGAGATTGAGGCACAAGTAGGAGAATTCTTGAACCCACTGGTTGACTAAAGCGTTTAATGAGTCTTTGTCTATGATGTACAACTTCCGGTCTGGACAAACCGTTGGAACTAAAGAAAAACAAGCCTCTTCTTTTTACTGTTGGATTAAGCCTCTCTAAAAAGCCTTCATGATCCTTTAGCTTTCTAAAGGCTGTTAAAAGAGCAGGATGAGAATTAACCCGCATTTCAAGGTGTTCCCAGAGTCTTCCATCACGGATNNCCGTTTTCCGTCAAGTAACGATTTTCTCGAGCATAGAGGGCATATGCGGCAGAATCGAAAAAATCGCATCCTAAAGCCACAGCCAAAGAGAACATCATGGGATGCCCTGCGCCGAAAAGGTGAAGTGGTCTTTCAATTGGCATGTTCATCTTGGCAGTCATTATCATGTTGGCAAGAACATCGAAACGGTAGCTTTGCATTACTTCAGTTGGGCTTCCAAGAGCATAAATCTGAAATGGAAGGTTTCCCATTGCCAAAGCGGACCTTGCAACGAGGTCTAGGTGTTTTCCTCCTTGGATTGGCCCCACCCAGAGAATGTCATCTCGGGTTTTTTGACTGAAGAAGGCTTTTGCCCGTGCAATGGTTTCTTCAACAGTTACAGAAGCTTGGTCTTTGTCTATCTTCCAGCCCGTGGGAATATCGAGTATTGTCNNGCCCCAGAGTCAGTCATCACTGCACCATCGAAGTCGAGAAATCGGTGTAACCCAAGTTCGACAGGCAAGTTCTGGAAACGCTTCTTGAGAATATACGCGTTGGTAATAACTGCTTCGAAGCCGAATTCTTCTTTCAGTCGTTTAGGAGCGACAGGTTGAACGCTAGGATTTATGACGGGAAAAAGCAGTGGAGTTTCCACTGTTCCGCTCTTGGTTTTGAGCTTGCCTATTCTTGCCAGCAAGTCTTTTTCTTTAACTTCAAAGCTCAAACGTGGGAACCTGAACAAGAAAGCAATTTGCCCTTCTAAAAAACATTAGCTCTTAGGGGAACGAATGGTTAACCTTTTGCCAGTTCTTGAGAAGCTCGCTTGAAAAAATAGGTGCTCATCGCTGTTGATAGTGTGGAACTCTTGGCGTTCGCCAAGTGAGCAGGAGATAATCAGCACGCTTATATCTATTAGCTTCGGTTGATTATCATCCAGTTTAATGGAAGCTATGAAGTTGGTCTGCACAATTGAAATCACTGAAAAGCCAAAACTGAATGATCCAATACTGATCGAAGGTTTGCCAGGCATAGGGTTTGTAGCTAATATCTCGGCATTACACTTGATTGAAGAGTTTAAGGCCAAGCGTTTTGCCCAGATTGTCTCAGCTGCTTTCCAAGATTTCGCTGTCACAACTGAAGGGGGAGGAACACGCTCGCCCATAAACGAACTCTACTATATCAGGCGGGAAGACGGAGGGCGCGATCTTATTATCTGGTATGGAAACACGCAAGCATTGACAACATTCGGGCAGTATGAACTATGCGACAGAGTATTAGACATTGTGCAGGAAATGGGCTGCCAATTCGTGATTTCAATAGGTGGGTTCAAGAAAGATCAAGTCCAGACCGTTCCTGGAGTCTACAGTGCCGCTACAGATCAGGAAACACTGAAAGAAGCCTTAAATCTAGGCACCAAAATAATGGTTGGTCATGTTTTTGGCATAGCAGGTTTGATCATAGGACTAGCCAGACTTAGAAACACTAGGGGGTTCTCACTACTTGTAGATACGCTGGGAATGTACCCCGACGTACTTGCAGCGCAACATGCCTTGAAAATTCTGGGGAATTACTTGAATTTGGATATTGATTTGTCAGAATTAGAAGCTACAACTGAACAAACCAAGACAATTCTGGATTCATTCGGTTTGATCAGGAATTTGGGAGAAGAAAAGAAGAAAGAGGAGCAAGCGATGCGCTGGTTTATCTAGCTCTTCACTTCAGACATGAACTGCTCGTATACTCTCTGGACCCGCTCGGCTGCTGGTCCTGAGCCTTCAACAACTCCCCTGTCCGTCAGCTTTACTCTGTCCATTACCCATATGAAACCTTTATCATCGTAGAGTTTTACCATTGTCGGGAAGACTTTCTCCAGCCGATCTGCCAACGCTTTCAAGTCGAATGGTTTCTCTGAACTCAGTATTTGTGCGACAACGTTTCCGTTTAGGAAAACTCGGTGGGCGACTTTGCCCGATTCATCTTTGGCTTCAGCTAAGCAGAGACTCAGGTTATCCTGATTGATGCCTGTAAGTGTTCCAGTGAACGTTTTCCCTGTAGTTGTAAACACCATCACAGGTTTATCCACCAATGCACCAACTTCGATGAAATACTTCCTCTGTGCAACTGACAATTCTATGTCTCCATTAATCTTAACGAAAGTGTAGTACAACTATTTATCTTTGATTTTGTTTGAGAAAAAACAGTCCTAATTGAGCTATTCTTGCTAGCTTTTCTCCNNGCCTAGTTTTCGCCTCTGACTATCGACAAGTTTGTCTTTAATCATCATTTTGACTGTTCCAGAATCAAGACGGTAGTTGGCTGTTATGGTTCCTGCGCCTAGGTTGCATCTTTCACAAAGGATACTGTCACCTACATAGGATAGGTGCCCAATGTGGGTTCCATCCATGATTATGCTATTTTTTACTTCAACGGCATTTCCGACACGAACTTTCTTGCCGATACTCGTGTGTGGACGAATGTAGCAATTCGGTCCGATATCGCTTTCTTCATCTATGAGGCTTGGACCCTCTATGTAGGCTCCCGACCGGATCCGTGCTGTTTTCGCAACGGTTACTTGTCCAATCAGGTGTGCTCCTTCTTCAACATCTCCGACTGTCTTATGCTTCATTCGCTGCAATACCCAAGCATTTGCTTCCAGCAAATCCCAAGGTCTGCCGATGTCAAGCCAATCTTCTTTCGGTATCTCAGAAGCAAAAACGGTTTTTTTGCATTTTATGAGTAGTGATAGAGCATCGGTTAGTTCCAGTTCACCTCTAACTGACGACTTGATCTGTCTTATCTCTTCAAATATCTCTGAAGAAAAGGCATACAAACCTGCGTTAGCTATGTTTGAAGGAGCTTCCCCCCTCTCTGGTTTCTCAACTACCTGTTTCACTCTGCGGTCTTTATCCACTTGGATAATTCCATAGTTTTCAGGCTTGTCGACCGAGACTACG
Source organism: Candidatus Bathyarchaeota archaeon (assembly GCA_013330975.1). Lineage (GTDB taxonomy): Archaea > Thermoproteota > Bathyarchaeia > Bathyarchaeales > Bathycorpusculaceae > UBA11855 > UBA11855 sp11852u. The sequence continues at coordinate 2,340 of DUHG01000007.1, read as the reverse complement.
GACATCGCAGCAACTGGTTTCTCATCATTGAAAAGACTGATCACGCTGCTCACTGCGTCAGACGAGAATAGCAGATCACCGTAAATTAGAAGGAAATCTTTCTTTACATACGCTTCAGCTGCACTGGTTGCGTTTGCAGTCCCCAAAATTGATGGTTGTTCGACGTATTCCAATTTCATGCCGAGTTGGCTGCCATCCCCGAAATATTGGCGAATATCTTGCCCCATATAATGCGTCACGATTACAGCGTCGGTTACACCTGCATCCTTCAAAGCTTCCAAACAATGTTGGAGAATTGGGGTTCCACCCACTTTTATGAGGTGTTTTGGTCTGGTGGCTGTAATTGGGTGAAGCCTAACGCCTTCGCCTGCTGCCAGAATAACTGCTTTCAAGTTTGCTCGCCTTCAACTTGATTTTCTACCAAGATCTTGCCCTTCGCCATTATGTCCTTTGCGGCTTTTAACGATTCACCTTCCACAGTTAGCCTAATGAATGGTTCTGTTCCGGAAGCCCGGATCAGAATCCACCCATTGCCAAGGGTTAGTCTCAAGCCGTCAATTTTCGAGAATTCAAGATAGTTATGGAAGTCATTTCTGATAGTTTTCTCAATTCCTGAAATGACCTTGCCTTTTAGTTCATTTCTGCAAGCCAAATTCTCTCTGAGAGTGACATATTCCGGAACTTCAGCTATGAACCTTGCAACGTCTTTTTGTATTTCTTCGAGAGCTTTCAGAAACAAGGCGGCTGACANNTAGACATCGCCAACCTTGCTTCTCACGACCTTTCCACCTCTGGCTTGAACCATGGTTTCAACACACATTGAAGCCTCAACATTTGTGACCACAACTCCACCTCCAGCTTTTCCAACAACGTGCGCTGAGAAAGCTGCAAGCGAGCGGTCAAAATCGACGAATCTGCCTTCGTTATCCATGAACGCGACCCGATCTCCATCACCGTCAAAAGCGACTCCGATGTCAGCACCTGAAGCTTTAACAATTTTGCCCAAACCCTCCAGCGACTTCTCAGTTGGTTCCGAATTTCTTGCTGGGAAAAATCCGTCCGGCTGAGCGTTCAAAGCCAACACTTCGCATCCCAACGCTCTCAAAAGTAACGGACCGATTTTGTGAGTGGCTCCACATCCCGGGTCGACTACAATGCGCCATCGTTTGCACAGCTTAACGGAGGCCTTCACCATATCAATGTAGAGGTGGCTTTTATCTGAGTAACTAGCTTGTCCGAGGTTACGCCAATTGGGTAATAATGAAAAATCTCTCTTTTCAACTATCTTTTCTACAGCATCCTGAGCCGTGTCAGTGAGGCTCAGGCTATTTGAGCCAAAGATCTTTATCCCATTGTATGGAGGGGGATTGTGCGATGCAGTTATCATAAAACCAACGTCAGCCTTCAGGGCTTTTGCAATATATGCCAATGCTGGAGTAGGAAGAATGCCGAGAATGGAAACGTTTACGCCTGCCCCAAGGAGCCCAGAAACCAAAGCATCTTCAATAATAGAACCTGAGACTCGGGTATCCCTTGCAACAAACGCATTTCTTGCGTTCGAATATTGAGCCACAGCCGAGCCCACTTTGCAGGCTAGCTCAGCTGTTAGGTTAACGTTGAACAACCCTCTTACTCCCGAACTCCCGAATAGTCTTGCCACGGCAATGAACTCCGTTAGATTGGATTCTTCTAAAGATTAGAGCATTGTTTGCCATAAATAATTTAGGCTCTCAAAAAAGGAAAATCAACGCTTTCAATGAACTTGGCCAACCTTTGAGGCGTCGGGTGCTTTCCCTCTGGATCAGATATGTAGCAGGCGGATACTGCGTTGGCCAGAGCCAACCTGCACTTGTCAGAAAGAGCGTTCGCATCAGCGAATATGTTTCCAGCGTTCCAAGCATCACCCGCGCCTGTGGCTCTTATGGGTTTGACATCAAATACTGGAAAAATAACCTCACTTTTGCTGTTCAGGGTGGCTGAGAAGTCCGTAGTGTGTAGATCTATTCTTGATGGTAAATGTCTTACTAGAATTCTTGCCGATTCAAGGGCAAGCTGGCTGAGACTAGCTTTTCTTGGCTTTTCTGAGTCTTTCTTTTCAAAGCACCCTGCATAGATTATCGCTTCGTTTTCGTTCAAGCTCAAAATGTCAACGTTCGGCGTCTTCAATATCTGCTGTATTAGCCCGGGGACGCCCGCAATATTTGGCTTGGGATCGGCGGTATCATAATAAGTCTTGCCTCTTCCCTTTGATTTCACCTTTCTAAACACAGTCTCAGCAAGTTTGGTTCCGTATTTCTTGGTGCCAGCCCAGTTGAAAAGGCAAACATAGTCTGCTTCTTC
>DUHG01000166.1 GCA_013330975.1 Candidatus Bathyarchaeota archaeon | reverse complement strand
TGTTGCTATGGCACCAACCACACTGCCAGTGGTGAACATAATAAACAAACCAGCTAGTGGACCGACAATCGGAACAAACATTAGCATACAAATCATGAAATTGTTGCCAAAGATATACTGCGTTAGCACTCCTTGGTCTTTCAGCACTGCAACAGTCTGGTTGAGCTCATTACTGATCCGATCTGCCTCATCTTCGTCAATAGGTAACATACTCCCAATAGCTGTCACAGCTAGNNCTCCTTCATCACATGAAAGCTCTGAAAAATATATGCTTATCATTTATTTATCTCCCAAGCAAGAGGCTTCAACTATTCGATTCACTATTTGCTTTCGTGCCAGGAAGAGACTTGAGATTCAATGCAAGAATGAACATTTCGGAGCTTTTAGCTCTGCTCGCTTTAGGCTTTATGATCTTAACTTCTTCAAAATAACCCTTAGCCTCCTCTATAAAGAGGGGTAGCAAATCCCCTTCGAAGACCTTGGCGAAGAAATTGCCAGAAANNACTATTGTTCTTATGTATTCTTGAGGAAATGGAGCAATGGGTTTCAGGTCTACGCCTAGCACAAAGCCTGTTTTACCAGCAATCTTCCTCGCTGCCTGAATCCATCCGCCTGGGGCAGCCCCTACGTCAACTACGACGTCGCCTCTATTTATGAAATGATATTTTTCCACGGTTTGAGAGAGCTTGTAAGTAGCCCGCGAACGATAATTCTCCGCCTTGGCTTTCTTATAGTAGTATTCGCGTTTTCTATCTTGGATCCAAGCCTTCGGCAAAATTAGCGTCACCTGGTGGGGCTGGACCGTTTTTCTCAAGGGTAGTAATCCAATCTGTGAGTTTTCCGCAGCTTTTAGGAGAAATTGCGGTTGTCGGGTCACAACGTGTATTGTCTTGGCAGAGCAGACAAGGGCAGTCAACAATGGATTCTATGGATGCGGGGAGCCTCTTTGGATAGAGCCGGTAGGTCCATCTTCCTTCTTGAAGTTCCTTTTCTCTTCGGATTAGCCCTTTCTCTTCGAGCTTGATAGCCACTCTCGAGCCTTCTCGACTACTAGCGCACAGTTGTCGCCAGAGTTCGCTTTGTAGAACACCAGCATAACCTGTATTAACAACATAATGAAGCGCTTTCTGTTCTAAATCGTTTCGCTTAGGCATTAAGTATCAGTTCCAAGTCTCGTATACAGCATAAATATATTCGATTCTTCAAGATAAAAAGATGTNNAGCCACTGTTTGGGTATTGAATCGACCGCGGATGACTTCGGAATTGGAGTCGCTACTCTTGAGGGAGAAATAGTAGCCAATGTTTCAGACACTTACATACCTGAGAAAGGGGGAATACATCCAAGAGAAGCTGCAAGGCATCACGCTCAAGTAGCAAACAGAGTTTTGGAAGATGCTTTGCGCATCGCAGGCATAAAGGCAAAAGACTTGGAAATTATTGCTTTTTCTCAAGGTCCAGGCTTGGGACCCAGCCTCCGCACCGGGGCAACAATAGCCCGTACATTGGCATCATATCTGAATATTCCTCTTGTAGGGGTGAACCATTCCATTGCCCATATCGAAATTGGGAAACTAAAAACCGGCGCGAAGGACCCCGTGACACTCTACGTTTCAGGAGGAAACACTATAGTCTCAGCATTTGAGTCGGGGCGGTACAGAATCTTTGGAGAAACACTGGACATCGCTCTAGGCAATTGCTTGGATGTTTTTGCCCGAGAGGCAGGGCTCAAGCATGAAAAAGGAATGCCGCTCGGAGCAATTCTAGAGAAGAAGGCCACAGGGGGAGAGAAGCTTATCACTCTACCTTATGTCGTAAAAGGTATGGATGTCTCCCTGAGTGGCTTGCTTACAGCAAGTATTAGCGCACTTGGCAAAGGAGGGTGCAGACTTGAGGATTTATGTTACAGCCTTCAAGAATATGCATTCTCTATGGTTACTGAGGTCACTGAGAGAGCACTTGCACACACCGAGAAGAAAGAGGTATTGCTTACAGGAGGCGTTGCTGCGAACCAGAGACTACAATCGATGCTAAAAATGATAGCTGAAGAGCATGATGCAGGTTTCAAAGTGGTTCCCCGCGAGTTTGCAACTGACAATGGCGCAATGATCGCATACACTGGAACCTTGGCGTATACCCACGGTTTGGTTACACCGATCGACAAAAGCCACGTTAGATTGCGGTGGCGATTGGAAAAGGTTGACACCCCATGGGTGAATTAAGAAAGAAAATTCTGCTGAAGAAGGGTGCTGAAGCAAGCCTTCATTTATCGAGCCTAAATGGCAGAAAAGTGGTTTTTAAGACGCGATTCCCAAAAAAATACAGAAATGAGAGACTAGACAGAGAAATACGCACTTATAGGACCACCCATGAGCCACAGCTATTAAATGAGGCGAGAAAGGCGGGGGTTGCCACACCCTTGGTATTTCAGGTTGATATGAAAAACGCGGCTATTACAATGGAATTTATAGAGGGAAAACAAGTAAAGCAACTCCTAGGAAGCCTATCAGCCGAAAAAAGGGGAGCAATGTGCAGTCGAATAGGTCAACTAATAGGCAGACTTCACAAGAGCGGGCTGATCCACGGAGATCTGACAACTTCAAACATGATTGTTAATTCTAAACACAAAATCGTTCTTGTGGATTTTGGCCTGGGAGAAAAAAATATCGAACTTGAAGCTAGGGGAGTTGACCTGCACCTCATGAAAAGAGCTTTACAGAGCACACACTACGGGTTTGCTGAAGAGTGTTTTGAAGCCATCACAAAGGGTTATGCTGCAACCTTTGGTGAACCTGAAGCCAAGGATGTTTTCAGGAAGATCAAAGAAATTGAGAAAAGAGGACGTTACGTTGAAAAAAGAAGGGAAGACTGAGCTTAGCCTACGAGCCAAAATTGTTTTTTTTGCTACGGGCAATTTCAACAAGTTTAGCGAGGCAAGAATTATCCTGAAGGAATATGGCTTCGCCTCGGCTATGCTAAACGTTAAGACTTTTGAAGTCCAAAACGACAACATAGCAGAAATAGCCAAGACAAGTATCTTCGAAGCCTTCAAGCTATGTCGCCTGCCTTTGATAGCAGAGGATGCAGGATTATTCATACATGAATTAAAAGGATTCCCGGGACCATATGCAGCTTATGTCTACAAAACCATAAGCAATCCAGGAATTCTCAAACTCATGGAGAAAGTTGAAAACAGAAAGGCAACTTTTCGATCAGCAATTGCATACTATGACGGAAGAGGTAAACCAGTGTGCTTCGAGGGCGAAACTGAGGGAGAGATAGCCGATAAGGAGAGATGGGGAAACGGCAAAACGGGCTTCGGATTTGATCCTATCTTCCTGCCGGAAGGAAAAAAGAAAACCTTTGCAGAGATGTCAATCCTGGAGAAGAATCAGCTATCACATCGTGCAAGAGGTTTGCGCAAATTTGCAGAGTGGTACAGAAAACAAAGTTTGGAAAACAGATTGTAAAAGAACGCGAAATTGATCCCAAGCCTAAACGCCCAGTTTTCAAGGTAAATTGAAATGCCTTGAAGTTCCAAGGCGCTTGGACTATTCTTGACTGAATATTCCAAAAACAGGCAACTTATTTCATTTGCTAGCGCGCATTAGAGTTACGCTTTGATTGTCAAGAGAGTAGTCACGAAATCTTTTACTGTAGAATAGCCTGAGATAATCTTCTGCAATCTTCGGCTCAAAAGGCAAATCATGGACTGAAATGCATGGTTTTTGCTTTAGCGAGTCTATGATGGCAATTTCTGCTATTGGAAAGTTCAGCAAGATTTCCTCTAAATATTTATATCGAGCAAGGGTAGACAAGCATTCATCTATGTAAGAGGCAGCTTGTCTTAAGTTCGCAAGTGCCTGGTCGGGCTGGTGCTTCGAAGGCTCCAGGAAAATACCTGTTGCGAAAGCAATGTGTTCGCTTAAAACATTGTTTTTCTCCCACAGATATTCCTCAGTTGGCAACAGACTATCGATTGATTTCTCCAATGCTATTAGTTTTTCGTTCAGAACAGCAAGTATGTCTCTTACAATGTCAAGCGAAGCCTGAAGCACTTCCTTGGTTCTGATGAAATTGCCTACAGTTATTGGGTTCTTCTTGACATCAAGTTCTAAATTCTCAGCTCTTCTCACAATATCCATAACTTTAGAAAAGTCCTTGCCCAGCACTGAACGCAGAAGGTCACACTGATCGCTCAGACTAGCAACAACGGATATTGAATTCTGGAGATAGCAAATCGACAGAGAAATTTCGACCCTGTACTGTTTTCTCCAATTGTTTAGAGCGGTGAAAAGAGAATTAGAAGCAACCCAGGGAGTGGTATTCTCAACAAGCTGTTCTCTCGCGAAAGCAACTGCTTGGCTTTCTTCAGGCAGTTTTGGATCATACATCTCCCTAATCAAACTGTAAGCTTGCTCGGCAGCCTTGAGGACATCCTTCACTAGATTTTCTCCAGCATCAATCGTTTCTTTGATTTGAGTTATTCGCTCTTCGACCGGTAGTTCCTGCTGGAAATTCTTCCTCTGAGTAGTAGGGACTTGTACCCCTAAATCTTGAAATCTTCCTATCCATGTTGAATATTCTCCTTCGACCAACATTTGGTAGGCTTTCAGAGAGAGGTCTAACTCAGTATTCAGATTAGCTATTTCTTTGCCTAATACCTCTAGCTGACTAAATATGTCATCTATTTCTGAAGGTTCATAGAATTGATTCGAAGTCTTGGAAAGCGTATCATTAAGCTTGTCTTTAAGAATCAACATTTTAACCTTGAGACTGCTTACATCAACTGGCAGGGTCTCCTGAACTTTTTGGAGCGTTTTTTCGAACCCCTCAAGTTTGCCCAAAAGCTCGCCTGCTTTTTGCGCTATCATATCCACAGTAGCGCCTCTTTTCGGAGTTTGATCGATATAAAGTGCCGGCAAAGCAAACACTGCAGCGGCGATTGTACCTATAGCTATTTTGCCGCTCTCGATTTTAGCCTCAAATGCCAATGGTCCTTGGAGTACACTGAGGCAAATGAAGAAAGCTAAGGTTCCAACAGCGGCTGTAATCGGGGGAAGTATTCTTTCAGAGACGTTTGCTTGTTTTAGAACAAGACGCATAACAATAACAGTTGCAGAAACCAAGACGGCAATTATCACTAAAAAGAGAACGATTCCAGGAACAGAATCCAAGTAATGAGACAAAACCTCAATTATAGTGTGGTCTGCCAGAGGAGGAGTTTGTGTAACTTGTTCAGTGATAGCATAGACAACTCGGGATGTGTCAAACAATCTAAATTGAATCATAGATTCTTGCAGGCTCTTTAGGAGTTCTGTTAGTGGAGCAAATATGGGTGGGCTAGAGTTCGGTAGAACCCACCAATCAGTTCTAACTTCGGCTGCATCTATAATAAAGCCCAAATACTGCATCATAAGCAGCGGTGTTGATATCAAACCGTAATATACCGCTGTAAGAATCGAAAGTCTTTTGAAAACTACAATTGAAGCGAAAATCAAAGGCACTGCCAAGAAATATGCTTGACCAAAAAATAATAGAATGGCCGCTATTATGCCTAGATCAATAGCTATTGCAGCTTTGTGTTTATGAAAGAAGATGGGAAGTATTGTAAACACGAAGAGAAAAGTGAAAACCACGACTTCACGGACAAACTGATCGCCCAAGGTGGAAATGAAATTGACCTTAGATATATTGTAGATCAAGCCAAGCCCTATGAGCGCCCCGCCTATAGGTAAACTGAAAAGCGGATTCTCGTAAGCTATGAACGCAATCAAAAATGCGATTATTATCGGAAGCGGTTGTGGAAAAAGAGGCAATAAGGATAGCCCTAAAATCATGCTTGCAAGCGTGAGAGCGAATGTGACAACTCTAAGCATTGTTGGCACAAGGGCACGTTGGGTTGCGCGCTTGGTTTTTTGTTTTTTATACCAATCATTGAAGCCCGAGGTTGGTTTTGCTCCTTTCAATTTGAACTTCAATGACATTAACCTAAAGCCTTATTTTATGAAACGCTTCTTAAGGTTTGTCGTGAAAAGCGATTTTATAAAACGATTCTTCAAGTCTTTCCAGAAAAAGGGTGTGAGCCCCGAAGGAGAAGACACTGGTCAAACTAGAGAAGAGGATAGTCTAAATGTGGAAAAACATGAGGCTGCAGCAGAAGCCAATACAACAAAAACTACTGAAAACGAAAGAGCCGAATCTGTTGACGTAGATACAGCAAGAATCGAACCAGTTCAGAAAGCCCAGGAAGAAAAGCCGCAGACTTTGCCTAATCAAGCTCTAATCTGCATTGGGGAGTACCCTGCCAAGATCCTAGCAAAAGGTCAACTCTCCAACGCAATAGACGCGTTTCGACCCATTTTCATTGGCAAATCAAGCGAAGGACTAATTAGATTTGGCAAGGATGCACTAGACACGGAGAAAATCGCATACTTAGACGCAAATGTTGATACCCAATTCTGGTACCAAGTATCACCGTATCTTGCTGAAAACCAAGAATTATTCGAAAAGATAAGAGGCAAACTCGAAGGCAACAAATATGGCGTTCTCACAGTATCGTCTCTTTGGGAAGGAATTGGGAGTGCGACTTCTCCTATTTTGGTTTCCAAGCTCAAAGAGTGGAATTTGAACACAGTGACTTTAGCGCTATCCCCCTCAAGACTGCAACCCTCAGCAGCCCATTTCAACGCCTTTTCTTCAATAGGAATGTGCCTTGCAAAAGAAACAGCAACTGTGATTCTTCTCGGTAGAGATCAATTAAACAAGTATGCGGGCGTTGACAGAACCGGTGCAGTAATAAAAGGAAACATGGTCCTCAACAGTCTCATCGAATTGATGTTGGCAAAGACAACATTCGTCAATGAGCTCTCAGAGATATCAAGGTCTTTCAACGTTAAGATATTCACGATTCTAGCTGCTACAGGCGCTAGCCTTAGAATTTACGGCTCGCTGGAAAACATTCTAGATACTACACTTTTCAGACCCTTGCAGTCCACTGAATTGATCAGTGCTTCAGTGCTTTACGTTCTTGTACGCCTTCCGCGTGACTTGAGAGAAAAATTAACTCGAGACAGGATTGAATTGGCAGTTGCTGACTGGTTTAAGGAAAAGGCAATTCTCAAGTCAGTCTATGTAACTGAACCGTTATATGTAGAAGACGCCAATGATCGAGTTGATCTGCTACTGTTCTTAGGAGGAGCCAACGTGAAGGATGCGCTCGCTACAATGGAGAAAAAGGGAGATGCCATCAAAACTCAAGCTCTGAAACAGGGTTCGATAAAAGAAGAAGATTGGAAAGTGATTGTGAAGGACCTAGGACAGCTTTAAGCTGTCTTTTTGTCTTGCCTCCCATTGTTTATTTCTTCAATTACTTTTGTTGCTGAGGTCCCATGCTCCAATAGATAGGAACGACTCAAACCGCGCTCGAAATCGCTCGATTTGCTGTACAGCAATTGCATTTCGTCGAAGGCTTCCAAGTGCTCTGCTCTTCCTCTGCCGCCTATAACCAGTATCCTGGTTGTCCAGGGATCTTGGGCTTCTATTATTCTAACGGTTATAGTTCTCGAAACTTCACTAGTAACGTATCCAGCAAGCGCAGTGTATATTTCCTGGCTCAGATCGTCGCTCCAGAGTTTCGGAGGAGCTGTCACTGTCACCCAGATGTAATCTGATTTGTAAATTGGCTTGTACCCCATTACGCTCGGCGTTTTGAAGACTCTTATTATACTTTTCATGAAATCTTTGTAGTGCTCTTTGTCAAGTATCTCTCGATGAATGATGTCTTTGGTCAGGGTTTCTTCCTGTTCCGCCAGTATCTTGAAAATTATCTTTAGCTGTTCACTCTCGGTGAGTTCCGTTGATCGCTCAAAATACTTTTTGGGCTGAGTTATTTCCGCAATTCTCTCTTCATACTCTTTGTAGAGTTCTACGATTTTGTTCAATTTCTTATGGTAATCAGAGGTGACCTCAATCTTCTTGCTCAGCCCATCATATAGGCAAAGTACGGTATCCAGCTTTTCGAGGCGTTCTAAAGCGAGAGTTTCTTCTTCTTGCGCTCTTTTCAGATCTCGCTCGATCTGAATCATTTGTTCTCTAGCATATCTTTTTGTGCTGAGGAATCGTCTCAATTGCCTTTCAACTTTGTCTCTGTCAAATTCCTTTCGCTTCTTGTTTTCCTGTATTCTGATTAGTTCGTTGTCTTCACAATTTCTTCTATCCAGATATTTTGTTTTGATCGCATTCAGATAAGTTAGGTGTTCATCGATGATTCTTATTTCATCTTGCGGCGATCTCAGCATGAGTTGAACCATGAGATAAATCGTTGCCAATTCGGACTGGATCTCTTTAAGTTGCTTCATTTCAGCTTCTGATTCTGGCAAAACCGCATAATATCTGATTAGCGCATCGGTGATATATCTGGTTTCATCGTAGAATTTCAGCGTGTTTATAGCTTTCTCAGCCAGTTCGGCGAGATTCATGAAGTCTTCCAAAATTCTTTTTTGTCTTATTGTGAAAACCTGCGAGCTTGGAATTAGTTGTGTAAGGCGTTCAAAGATGTAGGCTTTCCTTTCAGAGAAATCTAGATATGTCTTGGAGAAGCTTGTTAGAAGGCTTTCCAAGTTATCGATTCTTCTGGATCCTTCTCTGCGCAATGACAGTTTGATGACAGCATTTTCGACCGCTCCTTTTCTGCTGATTTGCTTTATTGTTTTTAGGTACTTTATGATTTCATTTAGCCAGTTTTTCGATTGATCTTCAATTCCTCTGACGTGCAGCTGAAGATCTTCGTCGATCTTGGGATTACTGTAGATTATCGACTTCAGTTTTTCTTCAAATTGATCAATGTCGAACGTTCCGGTTCTAATTAGATAGTTTTTGTACAATTCACGGACAGCTTCATGGTCAACTTTGACAAGAGCTGCAATTTTGTCTACTACGTCAAGCTTCTCTTTCCACAAATCATGAAGCAGTTCGAGTTTTTCGAAATTGAGTTTGAAGGCAGATAGGTACTCTTCAATAGGGTACATCACTTTAATGGTTCCAAGTGTATGAACATAGTTGTCAGTTAGACCAACTTCTGTTCCTATCCCTCCCAGCAAGTCAGCCAAGTCGAAGTCCATAAGTGTGTATAGCATATCTACGACCATTTCGTCCATTTCTCTTCGGGCTGAGATTATGTTACCGACTTTTGAGTATGCGGGCAGCAGCGGCAAATAGATCATAGCGTTCAAAGGATTTTTGTAATATTCGCCATACTTTTTAGTAACTATTTCGTTATACTCCTTGTTCAGCAGAAGTGATAGTTCGTTCATGGCCACGAAGGCCGAGCACCCTTTTGCAGGCGGGTCGTCGCCACCACAAGGGGTTATTACCAAACCGATGATAGGAACACCTGAGCCTAGAACTTTTCTAAGATGCCGGGCAAATTCAAAGAATATGCCGCTTCCTGTGCCTCCCCCTAAACCGTAAGCTAGCACCACGGTGGGAGATATAATTGAGGAAAGCGCTTGTTCCTTGAATGTGTTTATGAAGCTCTTGATTATGCCCAGCTGGTAATAGTTCAGTGCGTAGATTGCTTTCGCCAATGCCCTTCGTCTGCCAGCACCTCCAGCCATAGGTGGAATTGCCACTGTTGACAAAAGCCATGGATTGAAATGTTCAAGTTTTGCCCCTTCACTCAAAAGATATTCATTGTACTTTTGGTTAATGAAGTCGAACATCGCTTCGGCGGTTGGAAATTTGACAGATTGAGCGATCAAGCGCAGCCGCTCTTTGGGTATTCCCGATTTTGCCAACGCGATTTGTGCCTTCTCATGGCTTTCCTGCAGACTTCTGATTTCGGAGTCTGCAATGTCGATTGCCAAGAGGCTGAGCCTTGTTATATCGTTTTGAAGCAGCTGAGAAGTTTTCTTACTATTCAAGAACGCTTCGACTATGTTTGTCCCTGCTGAACCTAGCCCTATCAGGTGCAAACTGTTCTGGTAGATCTTCGTGCTCTATCACATCCCGACCAACCGCTTAAGTCTGTCTTTTACAGAATCCAAACTTGACGATAA
>DUHG01000040.1 GCA_013330975.1 Candidatus Bathyarchaeota archaeon | reverse complement strand
TACAGAATCCAAACTTGACGATAAACTTCTATCGATTCTTGAGGCTCTTAGCGTAAGCCCTTCCAAATCCTTAACTTGATCTTCTATTACCAGCCTGAAATAGCTGTTTCTACCTCTTGCTCGCATGAACATCACCGCAAAAAGAGCTGCAGCAACGCCGGCAACCGCAATTAGGGGGTACAGTATGATTTCCATGGCTGATCCCATGGGTTCTCCGGAATTTGGAATAGCATTTAAAAGAGCTATGGCTTCGTTGACATAGCCTTTGCTGACAAGAGCTTTGGACTGCGCAAGCATGTTTTCGAATAGATCTGTGTATCCAGAAGCTACGCCTGCATCGATTAAGCTCTGCAACTTATCTTCTTTCTGGTCGTAGAGGTTTTGATATTCGTCGGCTCCTGCAGTAAGGACAACCACTTTGATGTTATCTAGCACATCAGCTGAGCCTGCGGCTGAAAGTTGAACCAGGGTAATATTGGTCGCTTTAATAACGTTGCTGGCCTTGCCGTAACAAATCATATCAAAAGTTCCTTTTGCCCAACCGAACTCCATTGATGCCAAATTCGGGGTATAGCCAGCACCTAAATCGTAGTCTCCCGGAACAAGCTGCCAATATTGACCTCCGGTCGGTTTCTGCATGTATGTTGAGAGTTTTAGATTGCCAGCTCCTGAAGTGAACACGTTGACCGTAAATGTGACTGTAAGTTCTTGACCTGATATTATGGGGGTGTAAATCGTGGGTTCATCACTAACTGCAAAATCCGCTTCAATTAGTTTTTGTCCTGTCTGCGTATCTTCCACCTTGTAGGCTGTTATCCAGTCTCCTTCGCCAACTGCCAATGTTGGCGAAACACAGATCGCAGTCAAGGTTGCCGATATTACAAGAATTAATACTACTAGTTTCTTCGTGTCCATTTTCTCCCCTTAGGGCGACATCTTTATGGCATTTTGCATATAACATTTGTGTTTAAAACTCCCACTCAACGGGTTTTCAGAAATAGCGACCCTTCTTCCATGCCATTGGGTTTTGCGCTAATACTGTTAAGTTCCAAGCTGCAAGTTGTTGAAAGCTTATTTAGCGACTTAGACAAAAACCTGCTATTCAGCCGCAAACCATGCACTTGGAAAATCAGCGTTTTCCAAGCAAGATCCTAATTGCCTTTTTAGGGTTTCTGAGTGCTCTCAGAGCTTTTTCTCGAGAAAAAGTTGGGTTGACAAGGTTAGCGCGCATGCATAATTCCTGCAACTCTTCAACCGTAAATTCCGGAGTTACAATTGAGGGTTCAGCCGCAGCCAGTGAGTCTTCACAAAAGCCTTCCTTGAGGAATCCGCCCTTTTTTGCTTGTTCATACAATTCAGTCCCATGGATTGGGGCAGCAATGCTGAAAATGAAGCTGTCTGCCCCCAGCTTTCTGAGCTTGTAAGCAAAACGTATTGTCTGCTCTATGTCGTGTTTTGTCTCGCCAATTAGCCCAATAACGAAGAAGCAACCTACTCCGATACCTACTTTCTTGGCTGAAACAACTGCTTGCTCCACGGATTTTAAGTCCAAGTTTTTCTTTACAACCTGATCAACGACACGTTGAACACCCGATTCTGGAGCTAAGCGGATCTTCTTACAGCCAGCATCCTTCATCTTTCTCAGGAGCGCTGCATCAAGTGTATCCGCTCTGATTCCATTCGGAGTAAACCATTCGACTCGCAAGCCCCTCTCGACGATGAGGTCGCAAATCATTTCCATGCGCTTCTTGTCAAGCGTCATGTTATCATCATAGAAATCGATCTGCCTCACGCCAAATTTCTTAATCACGCTTTCGAGCTCGTCAACAACATTAAGGGGGCTCCTGCCTCTCCACCTTTTCCCCCAGACTATGCAGCTGCTACAAAACACACAGCTGTAGGGGCAACCTCTACTAGTGATCATGATCGTCCAGGGTTTTCGGATTTCGCCCCGCAACGGGTTCTCCTCTACTGCTACGTTGTATATTTCATTTGGAAGAAGATGCCTCGCAGGGAATGGAAGCGAATCTAAATCCTCAATTGGGGGTCGCTTTGCGGTGATGACGTTCTTACCATTCTTTACTAGACCTAAACCTTTCACCTTGTTGAAGTCTCCAACGCCGCCCTCCAAAGCATTTGCTAGTTCGACTACTGTAGTCTCAGGTTCACCAATGACTACAAAATCAACGTCGTGGTTTGAAAGACAATCTTGAGGCATCGCCGAAGGATGTTGCCCATCAAGAAAGACGACGATGTCTTTGCCTAGCGCCTTCACTGTGGAAGCAACTGAGAACGCTGTTCTGCTCCACCCAGAAAAAGGAACCTCAATACCAACAACGTCAGGGGAGAATCGTTGCAGCCTGTCTGTAATTTGGTCATCGCTGAGACCGACACGATAAGTATTTCCAAGGTCTTCTTTAAGACTTTGCCAGCCTTCGGTCGGAGCATCAATGATGCTGACTTTATGATTTTTTTCTAGAACCGCTGCAACATAGGCTAAGCTTATTGGCGGATATACATTGGGTTTCCCCCAAGCTTTCGGCTGAATACGGGGCGGGTTAATTAGACAAACACGCATTTTTAGGAATCCTGCAAGCTGGTTGGTATTTCTTGAAACGGATTAGTTACAGTGGCTGATTAATACGTTTTGCAAAGACATTTGAGTCTGTTCAGAATGGGAAGAAGACTAAGCGGGTCATTACGATGATGGGAAGACAGAACAAAACGCATAGAACGATACATGCGTTGCGAATTCTCAGTGCACTAAGAATCTTGTTGGGACTCAGCGGTTCGGTCGGTTCACCTAGAACATATTGCCCAGGCTTCTCAAGCCGCACGCGAAGAGCCCCTGCCATAGCAGCCATCGGCCATCCATGATTCCGACTGGGCGTCATAGCATGGTCTCGTTTGGCTATTAGCCAAGCGTTTTTTGCATCTTCTCCCGCTAAAGCTGCAGCTATGACTATTAGAATAGCAGTAAGTCTTGCTGGAACGTAATTGATCACAGTGTCAAGATTGGCGCTAAACCACCCTATGTCAATGTGTTCAGGATCTTTGAACCCAACCATTCCATCAAGTGTGTTTACCGCGCGAAAAGCAATTGCACCTGAAACGCCAAGAAATGAGTATGCTATAATAGGGCTAAGTTTGAAGTCTATGAGGTTCTCTGCCATAGATTCAATTACTGATGAACCGATTTGGGCACCCGTCAAATCTCGTGATTCTCTTCGTGAGAAATGGCTGTATTTTCTGGCTTCGACGAGATCGTTGGCTTCAATTGCTTTGGATGCAGCTTTAGCCCAGTCGGTTTCGAGTTTTATGCAAATCGTTAATTTCAGCAAAACTATAGCGAAAACTGCATAGACTGCCATGCTGAAGAGGGTATAGATTCCCCACAGCCCGAAGTAGGTGGGAACGGCAAATGCCATGATAACAGCCGCTGCGAGTAATATGCCGTTGATTTTTGTTTTCCTTGGGTCAGATTTTTTCAAGTGTGGTTCCAATATCTTTGTGAATCGCCCCATTAGGACCGTAGGATGCAATCTGAACGCAAGTCTGTTCGGATAGCTAGGTGAAGGATCGCCAAAAATCAGGTCTAATACTATGGCTATGATGAGTACTACGATGGCTACTATCGGGATTGTTAGAACGCGAATCACCAGCGTTTACGTCTGTTTTGTGTACTTAAAAAGATCGTTTATATCGATTGTGGTTTGAGGGGTTAGCCGGTATTCTAGCGTGCTTTGGTTGGAGTCATTTATTGGCAAACTGTATTTGAGGGAGTCAAGACCCGATTCTAGTCAGTTTCAAGTGAGTTTTTGCTAACTGTCTCAGAAGTTGTTGATGTTCTACTGAAAACAAGTTTTCCTCCAACAATAGTCATCTCTACCGCAATTTGAGCAATATTTTTGGGGTGCACTGAGAGAGGGTCAGCAGAGAGAACCGTTAGATCCGCAAGTTTGCCCTCCTCGATGGACCCTTTCAAGTGTTCTTCTTGTGAAGCAAAAGCTGCTCCAATTGTGTACATGCGCAAAGCCTCGTTGACGGAGATCTGCTCTTCAAGACGAAAATCCCCTGCAACGACTGTTTGAATACCAACGAGAGGATTCAAAGGTTCCATAGGACTATCGGATCCAGCAGCAATATTCAACCCTGCATCCAACAATGTCTGCAGTGGATAGAGCCATCGGACCCTCTTGGGTCCTAGATTCTCCTTTGCCTTCCAAACTACAAACTCGGAAGCTATGACACAAGGCTGAATAGACAAAATTAAGTCCTGTCTCTTCATTCGTTCAATTAGTATCGGGTTCAATACTGCAGCCTGCTCAAGTCGGTAGCGAGGATTTTTGGAGCAGAAGGCTTTCAAAGAATTTTGTATTGTGTTTAAAGAGATTTCAATAGCCTTGTCGCCCATTGCTTGAACGACAAGCTGCAAACCCGAATCTAAAATCTTCTTGACAGAAGACATGAGTTCCCTTTGGGAACAGACTAATTTGCCTCGACTTGATCCATGTTGGTATGGTTGTGAAAGTGCGGCGGTTTTCGACGCCAAGTATCCATCAGTGATTAGTAGTCCGCCGCCTAGACGCAACATTGAGTCGCAACACAATTTCAAATCAACAGTCTTGTCCAATAATGCGGCTGGGACAATCAAAAAAACTCGAACAGGAAGTCTTCTTTCAAAATCAAGTTTCTTAGCTATAGATATCTCATTGGCAGAAAGAACGATCCAGTGAACACTAGTTATTCCGGCTTCCACGATTTTGGCTAAAGCCAAAGCAGTCAATCTCTTTAGTTCTTCATCGCTTGGAGGGGGAACTTCTCTCCACACTAAATCAGTAGCAGAACCTCGCAAGATACCTGTGGGGGCACCTGTTTTTTCGTCTTTGTCTATCACACCATCCGCGGTAGGCTCGGTGCTCTTTGTTATGCAAGCTTGTCTTAGGGCTACGTTGTTAACAGCGCATATCAAGGAATTTTCATGATAGAAGACGACCGGATTGTTAGGCGAGCAAGAGTCTAAATCTGAAGCGGTAGGAAATCGCTTCTCTACAAACCGGATTTCGTTCCAACCTCTGCCTAGTATCCAATCACCTTTGGGCAATTTCTCAGAATGCTCCGTGAGGATTTGCTGCAATTCGGAAATGGAGTTAACCCTTGTTAGATTAAGCCAAGCCATAGTTTTGCCGAAGTCGAGAACATGGATGTGACTGTCTATGAAACCTGGAACCATTGTCTTTCCATCCAAATTCACTATTCTCGTTTTTTCCCCAATGAGTTGTAGAATTTCGCGGTTGGTACCAACCCCGATGATCTTATCTTGTCTAGTAGCGACAGCTTCAGCAACGGGTTGAGAATTGTTCATTGTAAGAATTTTGCCAGATATGAAAACTCTGTCTGCTAACAATGTCAACATGCCCTTGAGTTTTTCTGCGTAACGATTCGGTATTGAGATCGATTAAATAAAAAACCTTGCATTCTGGAAATGACAGGCCAAACTTCAACAAGTTACAGGCATTTTTCATAACTGCAAAACACATAATAGCTCGCGAAACCGTCTTTCAAGCATCAAATTTGAGGACTGTGAATGAAAGCTCGCGTGACGCTTGTAAATCCTCCATATCCTAGCGGAGCGCCCCGCGCAATCTTCATTCCGCTTGGCATCGGCTACCTGGCAGCTGTACTGGAAGAAAATGACTACGATGTTGAGGTCATTGACTGCCAGTTAGGCAAAACAGAAGAAGAGTTGGAAGAGGAATTCACGAAAACTAGACCAGATATCGTAGGAGTCACAAGCGCCACGCTAACTTACTTACCTGCTCTTGAAGTTGTTAAAACAGCAAAGCGAGCATTACCCAATTGTGTGACCTTGATGGGAGGACCGCATGTCACTGTCATGGACGAAGAAACAGCTAGAAACAACCGTGAATTAGACATAGTCGTAAGAAGCGAAGGCGAGCAGACAGTTCTCGAAATTGCTGACCTCATTTCTCACTCGAAGATTAGAAAGATTGGTGAGGTAGCAGGAATAACCTTCAGGAAAAACAACAAGATATATCGCAATCCTGCTAGACCCTTCATTCAAGATATCGATTCACTCCCCCATCCAGCACATAGACATTTCCAAATAGGTAACTACAAAATATCTGGAAAAATATACCTTCCCATAATTACTAGCCGAGGATGCCCCTACGGATGTGCCTTTTGTCTTGCTTCAAGCATGTGTGGAAGCAAGTTTAGGGCAAGAAATCCAAGCAAGGTTGTAGATGAACTCGAATGGCTTAGAGACACATATGGAGCAGAAGCTTTCGCTTTCTACGATGACACCTTCACATTTGACACGAACAGAGCCGTAGCCATTTGTGAAGAACTGAGGAAGAGAAAGTTCGATCTTCCTTGGGACTGCCGAACAAGAGTCGATAGAATATCTGGAAGACTCCTTGCTACTTTGCGGCGAGCCAACTGCCTCCTGATCCACTTCGGAGTGGAATCAGGATCACAAAAAATGCTAAATGCAATGAGAAAAGGAACAACAGTTGAACAGAATGCCAAAGCAATCAAGTTAGCGAAGGACGCTGGAATACTAGTAGCCATAAGCGTCGTGGTAGGTTTCCCGGGTGAAACCCCCGAAATGCTTGAAGAGACTTTGGATTTCGTAAGAAGAACTGAGCCAGATTACTTGTACATGTGCGAGGCGGTGCCCTATCCGGGCACAGAGATGTATGACATGGTAAAAGAGTTGGGATGGGAAATGACCTCCGATTGGAATCTATACCACGAGCAAACACAGGTCTTTAAGAACCCGCTGCTTCCTCTTGAGATGATAGAGCAAAAGAAGACAGCTTTCTATGATGAATTTTTCTCTCCAAAGTACTACTTACGCAAACGACTTCGAAAGAATTTCTACAGCGAAACAATGTCGCGGATGGCATTAAACCATCTCTTGTGGCGGACCAAGCTGCCAAAGCTATTTGGAAGTAGTCTTAGGAGAATACGGAAGAGCCAGGGTGGACATAGTCGTTCAAACGAAGAGACGCAGTGAGACTTGATGAAGAATTCCATCAAAAAGAGGGTTCAGGGGCTCTTCTATCTTTTTACTCACCCCAAGCAGGTAAAATGGCTTGTCGTAAGGGAATCTCGTTTTGGGAAAAGGAAACAAAGCAAGCGCGATTGGGTTGAATGGCAGAAGTACGATGCAAAGGTGCATATTTCCATGATGAAGAAGAATGCAGACAAGATAGACGCAAGCTCACTGAATTCTGCGAGAATTCAGATTTTTTCAGAATTGATAAATACTATAGGAAACCGATTGAACGTTCTAGACATCGGATGCGGAGACGGAGTCATAAGTAAACCGATAGTGAAGATGGGAAATGAAGTGGTAAGCATTGAACTGCCTGGAGTGGCAGGCCTCGCCCGAGCATGCGGGGTTTTCTCAGTTGTTGCGGGCGATGCAGAACAGTTGTCTTTTGCCGCGGACGTTTTTGACCTGATTTTGGCATCAGAAGTTTTGGAACATATGTGGAACCCACAGAAGTTTATAGAAGAAGCCAAGAGGGTTCTAAAATCTGATGGATTCTTGATTGTGGAGACCCCAGAAGGTGAAGGAGGTTTGAACTACGACTCTCACAGATATTTCTTCACGGTTGAGCGTCTAAAAGAGATTCTTGGAACTATGTTCGTTGTTTGCGAGGTTAAAAGGCTTGAAGCCACTGGTTCTGCCCAAACACCCACCATTATTGTATTGCTGCGGAAATCATTTTCCGTCAAGAATTAGCATACTTCGATTAGAGGAATAGTGGACCTATCTCTTAAAACCTCTCTTAACTAGGTACCCTACTAAAAGGGCTAGCGAAGCAAGTATTGCGATAATCAGGATGTAAATGTAGACTGAAGGATCTTGCCCGGTATCTGGGGGAGGCATCAACTCACTGGTGATATGGTCGGTGTAGCAATAGATATTCCAATCGTGATTTCCCACGTACAACCGTCCATTGCTTATGGTTGGTGAAGACCAGCTGCTGGAAGGTGTAGTAGCACTAGCAATCTTTGTCCCATTATTAGTGGCGTCAAGAATGTACAGGTGCCGCTGGCTGGTGACGATATATATTTTGCCATCGGCATAAGAGGGGGAAACATACAGCTCGTCCCCAGTGAAGTAGCTCCAAAGGGTATTTCCATTGGTAGCGTTCAGACATGCGATGCTGAATTTGTCAATTATGAAAAGTTCCCCATTGACGTAGATTGGAGAAGAAACAATGAACTCCATTGCATCTGGATCAGTAAATGTCCACAAAATTTTACCTGTTGTTGCATTTATGCCAAAATATGTCCTCAAAGTGGACGAGGCAAAAACCATTCCTGCAGCGACTGATGGCGAACCCATCATCTCGTTGCCTCCTGTGAATTGGTGTTCGTAGGGAAGCAGCTGTTTCCAAATCATATTTCCTGTCTCGGCATCGAGTGCGTAGAGAGCACCCACGCTTGGTTCTTCTGAATAGAAATAAACAAATCCTCCAGCAATAGCTGGAGAAGAAAGAATTGGCCCTTCAGTTTCAAATTTCCACTCTACATCGCCACTGTCAGCATTGAGCGAGTACAAAAAGCCGTCCAATGACCCAAGGTAGATCTTTCCTGAATAGACCGCGGGGGAAGATTTTAGCACCAAAGATCCATAAGTGTAGGGTAAGTCACCGTTTACGAAGGTTTTCCAGATTAGAGTTCCTGTGTAAGCATCTAGGCAATATACGTATCCGTCATCTCCTCCTGTGTAAACCCTGCCATTGGCCACTGCGGGGGAAGATTCAATCGAATTCTGTGTGGCAAATTTCCAGATGAGCTGCCCGCTCCAAGCCCCAAGTGCGTACAGATTCTTGTCTTGAGAACCAACATAGACGATTCCATCAGCTACACTTGGCGAAGAGATAACTGATCCTCCAGTTGTGAATTTCCAAGCTAAGGTTAGATTTGAGGGACCCTCTGCAGCTGAAGAGGAGTGGGCAGAATCAGCTCGCCACATTGACCAAGAACTAACGGGAATTGAATGGGTACCTATCGCCCAAACTTCATCGAGTGTGGTGTATTCACCTCCTGAGATGGCATCGACTGCAGTTGTCACATTTCCTGGAATTAGATAGAGATTGCCATACGCGACAGCTACAGATTCTCTTGGAGCCAGTGCCTCTATGGGGAGCTTCCACAAGACACGCCCGGTGTAGGCATCCAGGCACGAAAACTCGGAGACCCCGAGTTCGCCGCCATATTGCGCTGCTTGTCCTGTCGTCGCATAGATTTTCCCATCTGCAATCGTGGGATGCCCAGGCCAGAGCATAGTCCCAGGTCCTTGGTATTTCCAAACTAAGTCTCCAGTTTCCACGTTGAATGCGTAGAGGTTTCCGTCTTTGTTGAGTTCAAAAACCATTCCATACGCCACCGCGCAGCGGGTGGTGAAGTATCCGTCTGTGCCGGGGGTGTAAGTCCAGAGTGTATCGCCGTTTGTGGCGTTGAAGCAATACATAGTGTTGTCGTCGGTGCCGCCTCGGAAGAATCGGTCCGCGTCATAGGAACCACTGAAAATCATAGGTCCCTTTGTAAGAGTTGTCCACAGAACCTTGCCTGTTTTGGCATCGAGAGCCAGTTGCTGATTCTTGAAGGAGCCCGCAAATACCTTGCCATCGCCATATGTTGTTCCGATACCCGTCTTGCCGCCCCCAGGAATGTAGGTTGTCCAGACCAAAGTAGGCGGTTTTGAGGGATCAGCAAAGCTCCAGGCTTTAATATAGGAGTCGACCTTTGTATAGAACATCTTTTCCTCAGGGCTGTAAACGTTTGCGTTGAAAATGCCTGTATCAGCTGAGAATTCTGAGCTGGTCCATAGTATTTCTCCCGTATGTGGATCTAAGCAGCTTCCCTCAACAATCATATGGAAATTGTCGATTTTGTAGGCTACTGGCCAAGTGGATGTCAATGGGACTTCTGTCTCCCATAAGACACCTCCGGTTGCCCGGTCGAGAGCAACAACTGAATTTGAGGTTGTAACGAAAATCATTCCATCGAACGCTGAAATGTAGCTCTGTATGCCAGGGACTTTCGCTTTCCAAAGTATTTCCGGAGTGCTGGGCGCAGGTCCCGAAGAAAAACGAGTAAAAGAAGACTCCCCCATAAACTGTGGCCACTCAAATTGAAGCAGGATATCTTGGTTTGGGGAGGTGTCGGTGACTTCAGCAATGCCTCCCCTAAAAGCGTGAATCCCAACAAAAGTCGCGATCAACAGAAGCGCTGCTAAAGTAACCGAAGGGCAAAAGCCCTTTCTGCAGTCAATTCTTTTCCTGAGAGTCAACACATCAGCTAACCGAACAACATCACTTTAGTTTGTCAAATTCCACTTTGAATTCATTCCACTATAAATCTTGCGGAGAAAACGTTTATGGAGCCCTCGCTCAAAGCCAGGACATTGCAGATTTTCTGCAAAACTGTAGAAACTAATCGATCGCACAATCTTTTTAGGTCGGACAATTCTTAGGTAGCACCAAGAAATACGAAAAAACGTTTGAAAGGGATTTTGGTTTGGCAGAAAAAGGACCACTCCTCATGACCTCTTGGAGAGCTACGGGTGCCTGCAACGCGCGTTGTGCGTATTGCAACGTTGACGCAACAGGGGCACATGCTCCAAGAGAACTGACCACAGAAGAAGCACTACGTCTGGTCGACCAAGTAAAAGAATTCGGAGTTAGATGGTTTGGGATTAAGGGTGGCGAACCTCTTCTAAGACAAGATATTTTTGAGATAGTAGGTTATGCCAAAAGTCTTGGTCTAAATGTTTGTCTCCTCACCAACGGTTGTTTTGTTGACGGGAAGATCTACGACAATCTTGTCAAGAACCAAGTTTGGACTTCGGTCAGCATAGACGGACCTGAAGATATTAACGATCAGCTGAGAGGAAAAGGCTCTTATCAGAAAGCCATATCTGCCATACAGAAACTGTCAGGAGCCAAAATCCTCAATGGATTGGCGGCAGCAATTACAACAATCAACTACAATCATCTGGATCATGTTGCCGAGCTTGCGGAGAAATACAAAGCCAACTTCGTCTGGTTTAACCATCTTGTTCCCAGCGGTAGAGCAAAAGAACTGATGGACCTCACGCCTTCCCCCGAACAGTACGAATGGGTTCTCAATCATATCTGGGATCTGACCCTGAAATACGAAGGCAAGTTTGAAATTCACGTTCATTGCCCTCATTTTGCACGAGTGGTCAAACAGAGAAACCCTCCCAATTTTGATGAGTGGTACGAGCACAAGTTTCATGGGAAATGCACGTATTTTGCGTTCGGAGGATACATTAGCGTAACTGAGAACGGCGACCTTATCCCATGTTTCTATACGGACTTGCGACCTTCAGAGCCAATGATGCTCGGAAATATCCGAGAAAAGAGCCTGAAACAAGCGTGGAAAGACATACAGAAGTCTAAATACTACGCTAGTTTCGCGGACAGAAGCATATTGAAAGGAAAATGCGGTGTCTGTGAATACAGAGAAATCTGCGGTGGATGTAGAAATAGATCTTATGCTTACACAAATGACATATATGAAAGCGATCCCGCGTGCGCTTATATCCCTGAGGGTTTAAGAGATGGGTAGTTTATCACAACAAGATATTCTCAAATGTCTTTTGAGATGACGAGAGTACAAGCAGAATATTTTTATCAAATCTTGGAGTCAATTGAAAGTGGAGAGACTTCCATTTTTGGATGGCTACCATGAGTTGTTAGATTGAGCCGCAGCAAAATGATGAATTCAAAAACTATCACTGTATTGGGTCTCTTTATCCCAATCACATTATGTTTTCTCATTGCGGGTTCCCTCATCATAACTAACTGTTCAAAGTCAATCGAAGATTGGTGGCCGATGTTTCGCCATGACCTAGAACATAAAGGGGCATCAGGCACAATAGCCCCGCGGACCAATCAAACGCTTTGGAAGTTTAACACAGGCGGACAGGTTGGATCCCCAACTGCTGCAGGCAACATCATCTACGTGGGTTCCTATGATCAGAGAGTCTATGCATTTGAGACTTCGAGTGGCATGATGAAGTGGAATTTCACTACAGATGGCATAATTGTTTCAAGACCTGCCGTCGAGAATGGAGTGCTCTACATAGGCTCAGAAGATTTCAATCTTTATGCCTTGGACGCTTCAAACGGCGAACTTCTATGGAACTATACAACTGGATATTATGTAGATTCAGACCCCGCTGTCTCTGAGGGCGTAGTTTATGTGGGATCAGAGGACGGCAAGGTCTATGCATTCAACGCTTCTTCTGGTGAGAAGATATGGAGTTATTCCACCGATGGCCAAATTATGCTCTCATCACCAGCAGTCGCACGCGGTAAAATCTACATAGGATCGTTGGACAACAGGACATACGCTTTGGATGCTACTGATGGACAGCTGGTTTGGAGCTACGAGACGAACGATGATGTGATCTCTTCCCCTGCAGTCTCACAAGGTTTGGTTTACTTCGGGTCGTTGGACGACAAACTATACGCCTTGGACTCCGATACTGGCGAAATGGCATGGAACTTCACGACAGCCGGAGATGTGATGTCCTCGCCAACCGTCTCAGAGGGCATTGTCTACTTCGGATCTATTGACACAAAGGTATATGCTTTGAATGCAACAACTGGAGAGCAGGTATGGAGCTACACCACTAATGCTGGAATAGCTTCTTCTCCAACGGTGACTGGAGATACATTGTACATAGGGTCATCAGACGGGAGTGTTTACGCGCTTGCCGCATCTGACGGAAAGCTGAAGTGGAAATACAAAACTGGAGATATTGTGATTTCGCGACCAGCCGTGGCGATGAACTTGGTTTATGCTGGATCGTGGGATGGCAGACTTTACGCTTTGCACGCGTTAAACGGGGAATTGATTTGGGAATATGCAACCGGCGGGATAGTGGATTCTTCTCCATCAATAGTTGATGACTATGTCTACTTTGGATCTTATGACGGAAGGCTCTATGCCTTGAACGCCTCGATTGGCATGGCTGGATTTGATTGGGAGCTGCACAACAAGCCAATTTGGAGTTACAGAACAGAAGACATGGTAATGCTGTCATCCCCCGCGGTGAAGGATGGCTCTGTGTACGTTGGCTCATATGATGGAAGAGTCTACTCACTCGACGCGACTTCGGGAAAGCAACTCTGGAACTTCACAACTGGGTTCGCGGTTGTCTCGTCTCCCTCTGTAACCCAAGGCGTTGTGTATGTAGGCTCCGAAGACCACAAAATTTACGCATTGAACGCCTCAACAGGCAATAAACTTTGGGATTTCGGTGCGGACGACATGATTGTTATGTCTTCACCAGCAGTGGCGAAAAACACTGTATTCATAGGCTCCTTGGACAATAACGTTTACGCGTTGAACGCTTCTAACGGGACCTTAGTCTGGCAATTTGAGACTGAAGGAATGGTCATATCCTCTCCAACTGTAGATAATGATGTTGTATACATAGGATCATATGACAATAGAGTCTATGCTCTCAATGCAGAAAACGGCACCATGATTTGGACCTTTGAAACAGGAGGAGAAATCTCATCTTCAGCTGCAATCCTGAAGGATCACCTTTTCATAGGTTCAGGTGACGACAGAGTTTACGCTTTAGAAACCAAGTCGGGCAGTCTTATTTGGAATTTTGCAGCAGGTGGAGACGTAGTTTCTTCTCCAGCTATCGCAGAAGACGTAATTTATGTTGGTTCGTACGATGGCAAACTTTATGCATTAGATGCTTCAACCGGCAATCCTATCTGGAGTTATCAAACAGGCGACATGGTTGTTTCCTCGCCGTCCATAGCCAGAGGGATTGTCTATGTTGGCTCCTACGACCATTCTATGTACGCTTTTGGAGCCCCTAATTCCAATGAAGAAGATGGAGTTGCAGAACATTTGACTATAGCCATCTTGCTCGCAGCATCGATTTTGAGCGTGATATTTTTGGCGGTTCTACTAGTACGAAGAAGAAAGAGAACTTGAATTGAAAAACGATTATGAAATCCATATTTTGGAGATTCTAGTCAAACCTTATTAGCTACAAAAGAATTGAAGTGTCCGATCATATTTGCGACCATCCTAATCGCGAATGGTTAAGGACCTAAGCCAACAAGAGGGGGGAACAGAAGCGACAGAGAAAACAAATAGCAGGATTGCACTCGTAAATACTCCACTCTTGGAAGGCGTAGCTCATCACCCAGGTTTTCCTCCCCTTGGTTTGGCGTATATGGCTGCCATCCTCGAACAGAACAATTTTGAAGTTAGAGTTTTTGATTGCCCAGTCTGCAAGATTGATCACGAGAAATTGAAATCAGAGCTGGCGAACTTCCAGCCTAAATTAGTGGGCATTACTTCAATGACGCCAACATGTGAATCAGCCCTAAGGTCAGCTGTTGTTTCAGATGAAGCCTGTCCAAACGCAAAAATCATTATGGGTGGACCTCACGTCACATTCATGGACGAAGAAACTCTTGTGGAAGAGACTGCTGTAGATCTAATCGTTAGAGGTGAAGGAGAAGAAACACTGCTGGAACTCGCCAAACTGGATGATGAGCGGAAACTGGGGACCGTTAAAGGAATTACCTTCAGAAGAAACGGTCAAACCCTTAGAACGGCTGATAGACCTTTCATCCAAGATCTTGATTCTCTGCCTCGCCCAGCCTATCACCTCATCCCTGTCGACAAGTACAGGATAGCGGGTAAGAAGCTGATGCCGATAATGACTAGCAGGGGATGCCCCTTCCAGTGTTCTTTCTGCGTAGCGTCTCAGATGTTCGGGGCAAGGTTTAGAGGAAGAAGCCCAAAAAATGTGCTCGACGAGCTTGAGTGGTTAAGAGATGAGCATGGAGCAGAGGGTCTATCGTTTCATGATGACACACTGGCTTTTGACAGGAAGAGAATAACGGAAATCTGCGATGGAATTGCTGAAAGAAGGATCGTTCTTCCTTGGGGGTGCGGGACTAGAGCAGACACCGTGACAAAGGAAGTTTTGGCAAAAATGAAGAAAGCACACTGCAACGAAATATGTTTCGGAGTTGAATCAGGCTGCCAAAGGATACGAGACTCTTTGAAGAAGAGGGTTTCGACTGAACAGTGTGAGAACGCCATTAGGTGGGCTAAAGATGAGGGCATATTTGTGACAATGTCCGTCATCCTTGGATATCCAGGGGAAACCAAGGAAACGCTTAAAGAAACACTCGATCTTGTTCACAAAGCAGAACCTGATGACGTTTGGTTGTGCATGGCCACACCCTACCCAGGGACGGAACTGAGAGCATTGGTGGAAAACCTTGGATGGAAGATGTTGGACGACTGGAAACTGTACAACACGATGAACCCAATATTCGAAGACCCTAACTTGCCATCGGAAGATATCAGCAAAATGAGGAAAGAGTTCTACGACAAATTCTACTCGCTCTCATACGTTTATCGCCAAACTGTGAAAGGATATCTTAAAGGCAACTTGTACAGCAAAATAATGGCACGAACAGCTCTAAACTACATGCTCTGGCGAGTAAAAGCACGAAGTTTCTGACAGACAGTCTAGAGCAAGCTAATCATCTGCAAGCTTCTCGCCTCAGAGAATAGCGCTGGTGGTTTTCCTTGGCGCTTCAAAGTCATCCAAACAAATCCATGTCATAGAATAGTTCTGCAGATTGTAGATGTTCTGACGGAAACTTTATTATTCCATCAAACGCTTTCAAGCCTGCAAATGCGGGGAAAACTATGAAAACTCCAGTTCCTGAGCAAGACAAGTCTCAAGCCTATGATTCCAGATCAAACTGGCCGCCATATACATACAGAGACTACCCTGGCATTCAACCCGAAACTTACAAATCTTACATGGATTTCTTGTCAACAGAAAATGAATCAAAAAAGCTCATGGAACTGCAGCCATGGATTAGCATCTGCGACTCACGCTGTGCCTTCTGCTATTTCCCTACAACGGCAACAAGCAAAGCCAACATAGAAACGTATCTTGCTGTCCTCAAAAAGGAATTGGAGATGTATGCCCAAACCAAATATGTCAAGACGAGTGTTTTCGATGAGATCGTACTTGGCGGGGGAACTCCAAGCATCCTGACTGCAGAGCAAATGATTGACTTGATATCATTCTGCAAAGAGAGATTCACAACTAACGAAGAATATTTCATAAAAGTCACAGGATCATCAAAAAGTTTTGACACCAAGAAGATCGACAAGCTGGCAGAGTATGGCGTCTACCAAATGGACATGGGAGCCCAAACCTTTGACGATAATGTAAGGAAACTCTTGTGTCTTCCTGATAAAGCAGCAGATGTCGAAAAGGCGATTAGAACAGCAAGGAAACGAGGCATGTGTGTCTGTGTAGATCTCATGTATAATCTTCCAGGGCAGACAATCGAAAGCTGGACTGCCACACTTAAGAAAGCAATAGAATTGGACGTCGAAATTGACACATATTCATTGGAAGTATATCCAGGCACGGCACTGGACAAAGCAATCAAGTCAGGCGTCGTTCCCGAACCTGGAGACGCAGAATATGAGAAACAACTCTACCTTACTGCCTACAGAGTCTTGACCGACACAGGCTACAGGGCGGTGGGGCATGACCGTTTTTCAAGGGTAGAATGGCATTACAGGGAATCATGCCTTAATGGTTGGCCTTGGGGCGGAATACTCACCACTGGAGCAGGATGTTTCATGGGCTATCTGCAGAGGTTCTCGTACTCAAACATTGAAGATATTGACGTCTACATGCAATCAGTCAACTCGGGTAGGTTCCCGATCAGCAGGCTTTCAGAGTCATCACCAGAGGACATGATGAGGAGAACAATGACTCGTCTATATCTTAGGTTACCTGTGGACAAAATTGAATTCAAACAGAGATTTGGCACTACGCCTGAAAAGGTCTTTCCGAACCAACTTAGAAAGCTCAGAGAAAAAGGCTTGGTTGAGATTAACGATGAAGAGATCAGGATAACCAAGCTCGGAGAGATCTGGAAGGGAAATATCGCCTGGGAATTCGCGCCAACAGCAACTGTTGAACCGCAATAGTTGTTCTTTATTTCCTAATGAAACGTGATGGCACTCTAATTTGTGAGCCTATGCTATGGCATTCAAAAAGAAAGAAAATTGGATAGTGATTTTAATATTGCCTCATTGGCGCTAATCCGTACCAACTCATCACTTTGGCAATAATTGGCACTATCACGCCCAAGAGTACCATCGGTAACATCACCGTGAATAATGCGAAGCCTGGGTTAGCCTGTGCCATCCATGCACCACTTGCTACAGTCATGTTTAGAACAAACTGTATAACTCCCATAGAGATTGTAGCCGTGAGACTTGCGCCTAGCATTCGTTTGAAGCTTGTTGACCTGTTGTTCAAAGCGCCTACAATGTAGCCAAGCAAAATACTGCACACTATGTAGTTGCCGATAAAGCTCGGGTCTGTAAACAGATTCACCGTAAAATCTATGCCCGTCTGAGCACCTAAACCGCCCATTTCAACACTTTTGCCGAAAGTCAAGAGGGTCCACCAAGTATTGTAGGCAGCAAAAGCAACATAGTATATAGAGCCCGTGATGAAGCCGACACCGCCACCAGCCCATTTGTTCCAAACTAAGCCAAACAGAAGCGGGATTCCAAATATGATCATCGATGCGAAACCATGAGTTAGTATAACTGTTATGTATGCAAGGTCAGAAGCACCTTCACCCGTTATTGGGTTGCCAGCTGGGAACCAGGTATCAAGTGCAGGGCGGAGCACTGCGGGGAAAGCAATTATTACTATGCCGACAATCAATGGAATAACCAAGCCGTAGAGTAGTTCAGACAACTTTAGCTTTTCTGGTTCTGTCAATTTTCGTCCCTTTTTCAGTATTACGTTTGGGCGTGTTAATAAATTTAATCCTTGGATACGGAATATGATCAACTCAAGCGAGAATAGAAAACAGATTCAACAATCTAACATAAAAGTCAGAAGTTTCCAATTCCCTTTCAAATCATGAGATTAGAAAATTCTGGCTGCTAAAATATTTCGTTTGCCCGAAAGAAGTTTAACTTGAAAAGTCGAAGATTTAGAAATAACCTATGAAGCTAAAGAGGAAACGAACTAATTCTTTTAGAATAAAGAAAAAGAAGAGACGGGGAATTGAGCATGAGAGTTTACTGATTTCTCAGCATCGCTTTCGCTCTAAGGACGCTTCCTTTCAGGTCTAACCTAGCGGGGCAGACGAAACTACAGTGCCCACAACCTGTGCAGTAATCAGCGTTGAGCTTGACTAGGCCTTCTACTTTCATCGTGTCAAATGCTTCTTTGATCAGTATTGGACTGAGTTTATGGCAGCAAACACGCAAACATGCACCACAACGCATGCATTCGTAAACTTTGACTTGAGTCTGTTGGATGGCTTTTGGAAGTTTTGGCTCCTTCTTCTCTGTTGAAGGTTTCTGAAGACCGACTTTGTCTATAAAAGGCGTAGCCAAGTTCATGATTACCAACGCTAGAATTGAACCCCCAAAGAAGCCCATGTAGGTTTGTATTAGCACTGTCATTACTCCTAACCCTAGTCCAAATATTATCTGTCCCTTGTAAGTCATTGGTGTGCTTGCCGGATCGGTTGCCATGAAGAATGCTAGGAATATTGAGCTGCCAACGAGTAGTTCGAAGCCAAGTCGAAGAATCAAGTCTCCGCCAGGATAAGCAAAGTGCAGGAGTGCAGCCATTATCGCCACGCTTGCAAAGTATGACAATGTGATTCTCCATTTGATATATCGACGCGCCAGAACGAACAGTGCAATTCCAACAATGATCACCGCAATGCTTGAAGCGCCCCCCGCCCAACCGTGGAACTTTGTAACAAAGAGCAGGTTAAATATGTCAGTCTGTGAAGGCACTTCTGTAGGTATAGGCGAAGCGGGATTTGCGAAGCAGCCTACCAAGTAGAAGCCGAATCCTGCAGCACCGTTGCCAGGCACAAGGTCGTAACTGATTGGACCAGCCAAAGAAGGCACTTGTAATACGCCAGTAACGAGATGGTCACCCGGTATCAAAAATGTAAACAACCCTACAAGACCCAGTACTATGAGCTTGGCCACAGCAGCTGGGTTTACGGGTTTTCTCCCTTTGCGACCTAGTAGCTTCTTGAAGACGACCATGCCCACCAAAGTTATTAACGCTACGTAGATGAATGAGTCAGGTCCGAACAACGGCAGTACGTCCATTGACCGCATTACAGGTTCTCCTACAGAGTAGGATAGCGACACAATCAT
>DUHG01000130.1 GCA_013330975.1 Candidatus Bathyarchaeota archaeon | reverse complement strand
GCTCTTCCAAAAGGTAGCGAAAAATGTGTGCGGGAAGTGTTTGTGATTCTGAGACTATCGAACGGCGCGATCTATGATTTTCCCTGCACTGTTGAGAAGCTGAACATCTAGCGGCATGTTTCCGACTGCGTGAGTGGCGCAGCTTAGACATGGATCAAATGCTCGTATGACTCCCTCAATCCTATTCAACATGCCTTCTTGCAGTTTCTTTGCTTTGACGTATCTTCGGGCGACCTGTGTAATGGCTTTGTTGTAAGCTAAGTTGTTGTGCTCTGTGGAGATTATCATGTTGACCCACGTTATTATGCCCTGTCGGTCTACATTGTAGTGGTGAATAAGNNGTTCCTCGGGGAGCCTCAGCTACGCCAACGCCTTCAAAAGTATTTACAGATGCCTTTGAGGTGACCCAATCTGATAGGATTTCTGTATCTTCCAGCAGCTCCTTTGCAGTTTCGACGCAGAACAGTGCCTCAATCAAACGTGCATAGTGGTAGTGAAATGTGCTCTGGACCACGCCATTCTTGCCGAGTTTCTTGAATTCCTTGAACTCTTCATCAGCCAAAGGCGTGCCACAATGCGAGGCAACGTTTAGTCGAGATAGCGGCCCAACTCTGTAAGCCCCGTCGGGATACCCAAGTTGTTTGAAGTAAGGAAATTTCATGTAAGACCAGGGCTCTACAGCCTCTCCAATGTATTCGTAGTATTTCGCAGGGTCCAGCATATCAGCGGCTATTTTACCGTCTTGGTCAATTATTCGTATCTTGCCGTCATAGTGTTCTAGTCCTCCTGACTCATTGACTAGACCCAGGTGATAGGAGGGAAAGTTGCCGAGGTTCTCCGTTTCTTCATCGCATTTTTCAAGGATCTTCTTGAACATGCCAATCGTTTTCTTAGTGATTTCTAATGCTTCAGGGAGATTTTTCAGAAGATAGTCTGCGTTTTCTTTTTTGAGAGGCCATTTTGCGCCGCCGGGAACGATCCAATCGTTGCAATGGATTTTCTTTCCAGCCACTCTCTCAATTATTTCTTGACCAAACCTGCGGAGCTTAATGCCCTGCAGGGCAAGATCAGGGTACTTTTCAATCACACCAAAGATATTTCTCTGGGCAGGGTCGGAGTCCCAGCCAAGCAGAAGATCAGGGGACGAGAGGTGATAAAAGTTTAGTGCATGCGATTGAATGAGCTGCCCCATGTGAATGAGCCGTCTCAGCATTATCGCAGTAGCCGGGGGATTGACTCCTACTATGGCGTCGCATGCTTTCGCTGACGCAAGCAGGTGACTAACAGGACATATTCCGCATGACCTTGAGGTGATGCTGGGCATTTCGTAGAATGGGCGCCCTTGTGTAAACCTCTCAAAACCTCTGAAGTCCGTAACGTGGAATCTTGCGTCTCCTACTGAATCATCTTCATTTAAGAAAATCGTGACTTTGGCGTGTCCCTCTATTCTTGTAATTGGGGCAATAACAATCTCTTTTCTATTTTTTGATTCTCTATCCATATCTTGATCTTCCCTCCATGTTCGGGACTCTTCCATGCATTAGTTCCGTCAACACATAGGTTATCAAATCTGCTGGCGGTGGGCACCCAGGTATGAAATGATCAACTTTCACCACTTCGTGGAGTGGTCGCACCTTTTTCAAAAGCTTCGGCACATCAGTTGGGACCTGGGGATTCACTTCAGATGTATCTATGAATGCCATTTCGAGAACAGCCTTGTCGCTGTCCTTCAAAATGTTTCTGAGAGCTGTAACGTTACCGGTAATTGCGCAGTCGCCGAGGGAAATCAGGGTTACTGTTCTCTCGCGCGCTTCCTTGAGCAGCTTCTCTTGCTCATCGTTTGCAACAGCGCCTTCGATCAAAGTCACGTCAACATTTTCAGGAAACACTTTGACGTCAACAATGGGACTGTAAACCAGCTGTATCTTCTTTGCTAACTCAATCAGCAGCTCATCTTGATCGAGGAAAGACATATGACAACCTGAGCAACCACTGAGCCACATAGTTGCAACACGGATTTTGCCAGAAGCAGTCACTTAGCGCTTCCTCCTTCCCAATATGAACTCTGCAATATGCTTGCGCTTCGTGTATGAGATTGGTTCCCCCTCTATGTAGATTGCTCCGACAGGGCAGACCTTTGCGCATTTTCTGCACGAAGTGCATGAGCATGAGTTTGCCCAATGGTCATCAAGATCCATGATGATTTGAGCGTCCTTCCCTCTCAGTTTCAAGTCAAGCGTATGGACTCCCTCGATTTCATCGCAAATTCTAATGCATCGTGTGCAGAGTATACACCTATTTCGGTCAATCACCAGAAAATCATGTGAAGAGTCAATCTCCATTCCTGTCCAGTTGCGTTCCAACGTTACATGATCGACGCCTAGTTGACTCGCCAACTCTTGAAGCTCACAATGATCGTCAGCGACGCAGACTGAGCAAACATGTGTTCGCTCAGCTAGGAGCATTTGGACTGCCATCTTCCTGTATTCCTTCAGCCGCTCGGAGTTTGTTATGACTTCCATTCCTGAGCTGACTGGTGTGGCACACGCTGGGAAAAGTTTTGGTGATCCAGCGATCTCGACTAAGCATAGGCGGCATCCACCATAACTTGTCAAGCCGTCTAAGAAACAGAGCGTGGGAATGCTTATTCCGTTGTCTCGGGCAGCTATGAGAATTGTGGTTCCCTCTGGAACTGTTACCTCAACACCGTTAATTTTCAAGGATGTCATCACTGTGCTCATTTCAGGTGCCTTCCTCCTTTCTGAAACATTTTCCCGCGCGACAAGTTTTTTTGTTGATGTGTTCCACGTACTCGTCTTTGAAGTATTTCAGAGTGGTAAGCACGGGATTAGGCGCAGTTTGCCCAAGACCACATAGGCTAGCGTCTCTGATGTAGCTGCCTGTCTTTTCCAGAACGCCAATATCTTCCATCCTTGATGTTCCCGTGGTTATTCCCTCAAAAATCTCTTGTACCCGTGCAAGTCCTGCCCTGCAGGGTGTGCATTTACCGCATGATTCATCGACACAGAAATCGGTGAAAAACTTGGCTGTGTCGACCATGCAATCGGTTTGGTCGATCACAACTATTCCTCCCGAACCCATTATCGCTCCGACTTTAGTTAGCGAATCGTAGTCTATCGGCAGATCAAGAAGGTTCTCCGGAAGGCATCCTCCAGAAGGGCCGCCAACTAATACCGCCTTGAATTTTTTGTCATCAGGAATTCCGCCACCTATTTCGAAAACAACTTCTCTTAGAGTAATACCCATTGGCACTTCAATAAGTCCCGGATTGTT
>DUHG01000080.1 GCA_013330975.1 Candidatus Bathyarchaeota archaeon | reverse complement strand
AGAGATAGAAGATTTCCTTGAAAAGCTGCAAGCGCACCATAGCCAATTCTCGCCTTCAAGAAGAAAATAAATCGAGAAAATAGCAAAGCACATAATCAAAATGATTTGAATCAGAGTATCTCAGCAGCTAAATAAGTTGAACAGATTTCAACAATCTTGACGCAAATGACCTTACCCAGCAAATTCTGCGAACTCTGGATCACAACGGGCTTATACGCAAAATTCCTGCCTATCCAAGACCCGCGAGTTTTGCCCTTTTCATCCACAAGAACCTCGCCAACCCAGCCTGTCCAAGACTGGTTCTTCCTCAGCGAAATTCGCTTCACCAACTTGGACATTTCCAAACTTCTGAGCTTAATCTCCGCTGGATCAACCGCATCCAACATTTCAGCGGCCGCCGTTCCCGGTCTAGGGAAAAATTTTGATATATTAACAACATCTGGCTCAAGATCACCAATCAGTCTCACGGTTTTGTTGAAGGCTTCAGGAGTTTCACCTGGAAAACCACAGATTACGTCAGTTGCCAAGGCAATTATAGGGAAATTGACTCGAAAAGTCTCCACAATTTCCCTGAAATCTTCAACCTTGTAACCTCTTCGCATTCGCATCAGGACGGTATTGTCGCCGCTCTGTACAGGCAGGTGCAAGAATTTGAAAACCTTGGGATTCCTGTAAGCGTCAACCAGATCAGCCAGCATGCTTCTTGCGAAGTTCGGGGTCATCATGCCCACACGAATACGAAAATCCTCCGGCAATTCACAAATCGTCTCGAGCAAATTTGCAAGATTCGTGCATATGTCTTTACCATAGCATCCAGTGTCTTGGGATGTAAGCCAAAACTCTCGCGTTCCGGAGGTCAAGTCTGCCCTGATACGCGTTAAAATCTCTTCCGGAGTGTAGCTTCTAAGGCGCCCACGGGCGAAAACCACACAACAGTAGGCGCAAGAGCCGAGGCATCCGTAGCTGACGGGAACTATGCTGATCACAGGACTCGACCTAACACGAGGGAGAAGAAGCCCAGGCTTATTCTCCACAGGAATATCCAGCGCTACAACGCGTTCACCACGCAATACGCGCGAAACCACGTCAACAATTCGCACGCCAAGACTAGACCCCACTGCTCCGTCAAAGATGACCTCGCGACGTAACCTGTCGTGGCAAATCAGAGGCAAACAACCAGCTACAATCAGCTGTTTTTCACGGGGGGCACGCTTCAAAACTTCAAACATACGGTCTTCCGTGGGACCTTTGACTGCGCAACAATTGTAAATGAGTACATCTGCCTCTGAATCTGAGGGTACAATTTTGAATCCGGCTTCTGCTAGACAGCCGGATAGGACCTCACCGTCGGCCTGGTTTGCTGAGCAGCCGTAGCTTTTGACGAATATGCGTTTGGAGTTCATTGTTTCACGTTTAATGAAGATATATTGGATAAAAACTTAGAGGTATTTTTGGTCGAGTTTTAACAGTAAACTGCAACTCCCCTGACAGTTAATTTATAAGCTCTTGTACGAACATGATTGAAGCATATTTGTCTCATAATATAATAAGTATAATGTGAGTGTATATGTTGTGTTGACTTATCAAGGGAGAAAAAATGAAGTTAATTACGCTGTATCTGCCAGAGACTTACATAAAGGCGTTAGATCAACTCGTTAATGAGTGTTTCTATCCAAATCGTGCCGAAGCCATCCGCGTGGCTATCCGAGACTTGATCAGTGCTGAGGTTTGGAGGCGAAGAGGCGTTGACTAAGCATGAACAAGCTGAGGCGGCACTGAAATGCCAGTTGGACGTTGAACAATCGAGCAAGGTTGATCTAGGAAGCGTTGGGAAAATGCTTGAGAGCAATGCTTTCGCTATTCGCAGTTTGGAGATCGTTCCCTGTCAAGTCCTGAAACAGGAGGATGCCACAGTAACTAATGCGAGTCTGAAGGCAGACAAATTGGGAAAAGTGGGAACAAAACTGTATGATTTGGAACCAGCTTGTGACCGCGAGAAACCGCTAAAAATCGATTTAGATCTCTATCAAATGGAAGACGTATAGCAACTCCCCTCTTTTTCGTTGCAGACCCAATCTGCTTTTTTGCATTCTGAAAGATTGCTACGATTTCAAATCAGTTTTGCGCTGAGACCATGGACGCTCTGGTTAACCACACTACAAGAAATCAAGGAAAATTGCCTCTGTCAGCTAAGAAGAAATTAGGAAAAGGATAGAAAACTCGTTTACTCTGCTTCTGACAAAGTTAATAAGGCTTAAAAGCTGTTGAAGAGTTCTCTCTTCTAAGTACACTTGGTTGATGGTACATGGTAGATGTTTGGCTTCCTTACGGAAAAACCGATGTTTGCATCAGAATCCCAGCGAGAAACCTACTTGGATCGATCACTCCAAAGGATTTACCTGGTGCAGAGGATGCAAGGGCTGAAGTTGAAAGAGCTCTTTCAACTCCGATTGGCTCCAAGAAACTTGGCGAGATTGCCAAGCCGGATGACAAAGTTGCAATAGTTGTAGATGATGCTTCAAGACATGCCCCAACAGACATGATGATTTTGCCGGTTATTGCCGAACTCAATTTGGCAGGCGTCAACGATGAGAATGTCACGGTTATTTTTGGCTGTGGGACCCATCGAGCTACAACCGATGAGGAAGCGAAGAGAATCCTTGGCGAAGAAGCCTACCAGCGTTTGAAAACCATAAGCCATGACTGCAAAGCGACTGACCTTGTTTATGTTGGAAACACTAAGACACATGGAAACAAGGTTTATCTAAACCCGGTCTTTGCGGGAGCAAACGTCAAGATTCTCCTGGGGGATGTAGGATTTCACTATTACGCTGGTTACGGAGGCGGACGCAAGAGCGTCTTGCCAGCTGTCGCCGGTTTGGAGACGATTCAGCATAATCATGCAATGCTCCTCAGCGCGAGTGCACGAACGGGAATTCTTCAGGGTAATCCTGTTCACGAGGACATGACCGAAGCAGCCAGGCTTGCCAAGGTCGACTTCATAGTAAACACAATCTCAAACGACAAAGGTGAGATCGTAAAAGCTTTCGCAGGGGATTTGGAGGAGGCTTTTCGCGAAGCAGTGAAGGCAGTTGACGAAATGTATCGCGTTACAGTAGACAGGCGGGGGGACATAGTGGTTGTCAGCCCTGGTGGTCACCCAGCGGATATTAATCTCTTCCAAGCCTACAAGGCTGTAGACAATTGTCTTGAGATTGTCAAGCGTGGGGGAGTCATAATCCTCGTTGCAGAATGCGAGGAAGGCTATGGCAATCAAGTTTTTTATGATTGGATGGCGAAGCTGGGTGAATTGAAGGCAGTTGAACGTGAAGTCAAACGTAATTTTGTGCTGGGTGGACACAAAGCATACTACCTGCTTAAGACTCTGCAGAATCATCAGATGATTCTTGTTTCGTCCATGCCCGAATACTATGCAACAAGCGTCTTCAAACTGAAAACGGCGCGGGCAGTAAACGATGCTTTGACAGAAGCTTTCAAACTTGCAGGCTCCGGGGCAAGGGTGTGGACAATGCCGTACGGAAGCTACGTATTGCCAGAGGTAAGAACAGCACAAGAGGAGACCTCAAAAGAATAGGGAGCCTATGTCACAATACTATCGTAATGTTTAAGTTGAGTATGAAAATGTCACTATAAAGGCGAGACAATGCTTCAGACCTTCAGAATCCGCAAGTTCACGCCCGACGACCTCCAGGCGGTGATGAATATTAATCGGGCAGCATTGCCAGAGAACTATACAGATTACTTCTTCATGGATCTTCACGAGCGCTTCCCAGAAACGTTCATTGTAGCCGAGCAAGATGGCGAGATCGTTGGGTACATTATGAATCGCGTTGAAGTGGGCTTATCCAACCTGGGTTTAGGCGGCTTGATCCGAAAAGGACATGTTGTTTCAATTGCCGTGATGCCTCAAAATAGGCGGAAGGGCGTTGCTCAGGCATTGATAAATACAGCTATTGAAGGAATGCGGTTCTACAAAGCAAAGCAATGCTATCTTGAAGTTCGAGTGACAAATGATGCAGGGATAAAGCTTTACAAGAAACTAGGTTTTGAAATCAGCCGGACTATTGGTGGATACTATTCTGACGGCGAAGACGCGTATGTAATGACTAAGAAACTTTAGATCGATATTTCCAGCGGAACTCGTTTGCCTGCGGAGAAAAGAGATTATTTCTTGAGCTTCTGCAGTTCATCTTCGAGATGTTTTATGCGCTTCTTGAGGGTTTCGTTTTCATTTTGAAGCCTTTTCAATTTCGCTGCATTCTTGGCAGCTTCATTTTCCTTCTTCTCGTGGTCAATTGTTTCTTCGTCGACCCAAGGCGGTGTGCCTGCGCTACCATAGCCCATCGAATTTCACCTTAACCACAACATTTCTTGCTGTCTAAAAATGTTATCGCAAGAGAGCTTAGATCACATAGTCATCCTGTGAGATAAAGAGAGAAAAATCTAGGACGCAAATATGAGAAAAATAAGCCTGATCGTTAAGGCTTAGTTCCGCTTTCAGCTCTTTCGCTCATGAAATTAATTGCCTGCAAAACTGCTTTTGATAGTCCAAGCAGGCTAAGCATTGCAGCAATCGTGTATACCAGCGTCAGGTCAACAGTCAGAGCAAATCCCTCAAAACTCGTGGTGAATATCCCATCCCCTATAGACAAGACCAAATATGCAATAACGAAAAGGGCGCGTCCAACGTTCAAGAAGCAGTTGTAAATTGTCCCTGCTGTTAAATCTCCAAGAATCATGAGCGTTATGTAGATCGCAACGAATATTTCAATGGATCCTGCCAGCCCAGGGACTACCGCTATTAACGGCATTATGAATGGAGAAACAGCAAAGTAGACTAGGTAAATCAGCGTAGCTTTTACTGTGGCAATTGTTATTCTAGACGATATGTCTTTGATTCGATTGGGTTTCTTTTTGTCTTTTTCAACCATAAGGGATTACCACAGGACCGAATTCAAAAAGTGACGTTGAGAAGGACAATTTGACATGCCCACCTACCGAAGACTGAGAGACTATACTTAATGGCGCGAGGAAGCTCAATTCGCCATTGAAGTTTGATCTCGCGGGCACAGAGACTTGTGTCTGGCTCTCGGCTAAAAGTGCACCGGAATTGTCATAGAGACCTGCGGAAATCGTTCCATCAATGTCGAACACCGCATGATTTCCGAAACTCAGTGGAACGGCGACTCCTATTTTTGATTGTCTAGTGCCGCCGTATTGCGGCTCGTCAAGCATTAGATTATGGAATGGTGCCCCCCAGGGTAGAGTGAAGTTTGTTGAAAGCTGAACGGGCATCAACTCGGCAAATTCAAGTTCGACCATGGCCTCAGCATTGAGTATAGTGTCATTGAGCAATAGTTGCTGATTCTCCTCAACGAGCTGTCTAACGCTGACAGTCACATTATGCAAAATTGTTACGGTTTGTCCTCCCTCGATAGTGGCTACAAAAGTTGAGTTTTTGGCAAGCTCAGAACCTTGCTCACCATAGATTATCGTGGTTATGTTCAAAGCTTTCAAGCTGAAGTAGCCATCGTTGCCCACGTAAAACGGTAGGCAAAATGTTACGTCTCCATTCTCATTTGCAGTGAATTCAGGCTCGCCCACATCAAACTTGACGTCTTTCATTGAGTAGCCCGCAGACGCAATGAATCCTATCAGGATTGTCCAGAAAATCAGAGTCACTATGCCTAGCATTCGAATAGGCACGTTCATTCTGGAACCTTCTTGTCAAATTGGAAAGTCATCAGTGTTGGGGTTGTTGGGTCTGCTGTTCTATTTCATCCGGTGGAATAAGAACCAGNNTCTGCTGGCTGAGGCTGAGCTTGTGATTTCTTTGTCTTTGTTTCTTGGGGTTTAGGCAATTCTGCTGCTTCGGTTTTGGGTGCGTTTGCTATTAGGGTTACACCTCGGATTGTGACCAGTGAGCCTATCCAGCCCATCACGCCGAGGTACATAATGCGGATTGAGGAGGCTATTAGCGGTGCCAAGGTTTCTCCGAATGTTTGAACGAGGTCTTGGGATGTCAATATCGGAAGTGCCTCTGAAAGGAATCCGAAAGCACTGGCAAAGGTTATCACTAGCAGAACCAAACCAATGCTCAAAACGGCGAATCCTGAGAGAGTGACTTTATCTTTAAAATTCCTCGGCATAAGTACTGTCCACCTGAGTTAATATTGAATATTACGATTTGATATTAAGTTTTTAGAACCCTAAAACAAAATCCAAACTAAATATTAATAGAATTGTGATAACTCTAACTTTCGAAAAATTGCAGCCCTGTTCTTGGCAACTCGTGCTGAAACATCCCTGAATAGATTGTTTCCATGCGAGTCAATTGCGACAACCATGGG
>DUHG01000038.1:343-4284 GCA_013330975.1 Candidatus Bathyarchaeota archaeon | reverse complement strand
AATAATATTTATGAAGTGTTATTAGGCGCTCAGCATATAGAAACAATTTGTGAAGCAGATGGAAAACTGGGACAGAACACTTGAAGCGGCAAGAAGCGGGAGGGCAATCGTGGTTAAGGAGGAGCTTATTGAGCAAGACACTCGATTTCTCGCGGTTTACGTTGAAGCAAAAAACTCCTGTCTCGTACTGCTAAGTGAGCAGGAAGACAAGCTTGGAACCTTAGCAGTCGCGGTTCCAAAACCCAAAGACCTGCTCGGACCTGTTTCGTCATCAGTATTGCTGGGTGACAAGAATGCGGTTTCAGCTCGAATGTTCGCCGAATTCATAGCTGC
The DNA here is from genome assembly GCA_013330975.1 of Candidatus Bathyarchaeota archaeon. Lineage (GTDB taxonomy): Archaea > Thermoproteota > Bathyarchaeia > Bathyarchaeales > Bathycorpusculaceae > UBA11855 > UBA11855 sp11852u. The sequence goes on along the minus strand of DUHG01000038.1, from coordinate 3,951 downwards.
CAAGAAAGGAAAAATCGCACTGGTCTCAGTCTATCTCCAAAAGCTAAATGAACTGCAGGCGCAAGCATTTTTCATGCATTTAATCGAGAAAATCACAAAAACTGATAGTGGAAAAGAAGCAACAAAAACATAATTGTTCTGGATTTTTCGCCCCCCAGACTTCGTCAACCGGTGGAAGGTCTCTCAGGTCCAATCAGCAAACCCAATAAGACTAAAAAATTATTTGCGCCCAATTATGGCTAAAAGGTCCAAAGGGTAGTTGCTATTAATCCTATCTTAATCATAGATTTATGAGCGGGACTAAACATATTCAGCTTTGTGCTTTGCCATGAAGGATACGCTACTGATAAGGGTGAATCCCAAGAAACCCAGTTTGCAGAAGATACGCAGGGCTGCTTGTCTCATAAAGAAGGGAGGACTTGTAGCGTTTCCAACGGAAACAGTTTACGGCTTGGGCGCTGATGCACTAAATTCGCATGCGGTCATATCACTCTTTGAGGCCAAGAGACGCCCCTTGGATAACCCACCAATAGTTCACATCGAAAACAAGAAAGATGTATACAAGTTGGCAGCCTTTGTTCCAATACGAATCGTGGGACTCATGGAGCAATTCTGGCCTGGACCATTAACGCTGGTGTTTAAGAGATCAGGTATGGTTCCTGCTGTGACAGTTGCGGGCTTGGAAACAATTGCCATAAGGATGCCAAAACACGAAACCGCTCTTTCACTTATCAAAGAAAGTGATTGCCCAATTTCAGCGCCCAGTGCGAACCTCGCAGGTAAACCCAGCCCGACAACGGCAAAGCATGTTTTCGATGATCTAAACGGGCGGATAGATGCTATCCTTGATGGTGGTCCAACGCGAATTGGTGTGGAATCCACGGTCTTGGATGTGACTGTTGATCCTCCAACAGTGCTTCGTCCTGGAGGAACATCTCTAGAATCCTTGAAGGAAGTTCTCGGAAGAGTCAGCCTTCACGCGTTTGTCAAAGCTGAACAAGAGCAGGAAGTCCTCAATGCGCGGTCGCCAGGAATGAAACATAAGCACTATGCTCCACGAGCGAAGTTGGTCCTGGTGGAAGGCTCGCTGAAGCTCGTCATCGACAAGATAAATGAGCTTATACTCGCCAACAAATCTAACGGTAGCAAAGTAGGTGTTTTGGCTACAGACGAAACCGCCTCAAAATATGAAGCAGACTTGGTTGTATCGCTAGGAAGCCGCTTCAGCCTGGAGACAATCGCCAGAAACCTGTTTGCAGCTCTTAGAAAGTTTGACGCTGAAAACATGGATGTCATAATTGCGGAAAGTGTGCCTGCGGACGGATTGGGCTTAGCTGTTATGAACCGACTCCGCAAAGCCTCAGGTTACAATATCGCTAAGGCAGAAGAGAGCCCTAAAGGAGTTAGCTAATTCATTTTCGGATGGGAAAAACTTATATTTGCGCTTTAATTGTTCGGTTTAGAAATCAAATATTATGCAAATAGAAAATTGGTGAGAAAGTATGTCTTCAGGTGGAGGAACAGTTCCAGTTCTAGTATTGAAAGAAGGAACAGGTAGAACAACCGGACGCGAAGCTCAAAAGAATAACATAATGGCCGCCAAGATAGTGGCTGAAACAGTAAAGACAACTTTGGGTCCACGTGGAATGGACAAGATGATGGTCACAAGTTTCGGAGATGTCGCAATAACAAACGATGGCGCAACAATCATGAAAGAGCTTGATGTTCAGCACCCAGCTGCAAAGATGCTCGTGGAAGTTGCGAAAGCTCAGGACAACGAGGTAGGTGACGGAACAACAACTGCAGTGGTTCTCGCTGGCGAATTATTGGCTAAAGCCGAGGCTTTGCTGGACAAGAATGTGCACCCGACAATCATTATCGAAGGATACAAAAAAGCGGGTGACAAAGCCCAGGAAGTCTTGAACAGCATAGCAATCCCGGTCAAGTTTGAAGATGACAAAACACTAAGGGACGTGGCGACGACGTCTTTGTCCGGCAAGAGCAACGTAGTATCGTCAGAACCATTTGTTAAACTCACAGTGGAAGCCGTTAAGCAAGTTACTGAAGAAACTGATGGGAAGCTAAAAGCAGACATTGACTTGATCAAGATCGTCAAGAAACATGGGAAAAGCCTTGACGAAACCGAGCTGGTTAAGGGCATGGTAATTGATAAAGAAGTCGCAAGCTCGCAAATGCCCAAACTGGTTGAAGGCGCAAAAATCGCCTTGCTCAACGAGAAACTAGAGATCGAGAAAACCGAGTTTGATGCCAAGATTAATATTGAAAGCCCGGAGCAGATGAAGCTCTTTCTGGATGAAGAAGAACGCATGTTGAAGGAAATGGCAAACTCGATTGCAAAGGCTGGCGCTAACGTTGTCTTTTGTGAGAAAGGCATAGATGATATGGCACTTCATTTCTTGGCAAAAGCGGGCGTTTTGGCAGTTAAAAGTGTAAGCAGCAGCGATATGGAGAAACTCTCCAGAGCGACAGGCGGCAAGATTCTCGCGAGTGTGAAAGATCTTTCGGCTGATGTCTTGGGCAAAGCCAAGAAAGTAGAGGAAGTCAAAATTGGCGACGACAAACTCATCTACATCCGCGACTGCAAAAATCCCAAAGCTGTGACAATTGTCCTAAGAGGAGCCTCAAATCACGTAATCGACGAAGCAGAACGCTCTCTGCACGATGGCTTATGCGTCGTCAGGAACGCAATCGAAGACGGCAAAATCGTTGCAGGTGGCGGCGCTCCAGAAGCAGAAGTGGCGAAAATCCTAAGAGGTTACGCCGTTAAAGTTGGCGGTCGTGAACAGCTTGCAGTTGAAGCATTCGCAGAGGCANNAAAGATATGCGTCAACTGATAGTTCTCGAACCGCTGCGCGTTAAACTCCAAGTCATCAAATCAGCAACAGAAGCAGCCAACATGATACTGAAAATCGATGACCTTATTGCAGTTAAAGGTGGCGGACCACCACCGATGCCTCCTGGCGGCGGCATGGGTGGAATGGGCGGTATGGGCATGGGTGGAATGCCCCCCTATTAAGAAAATCTCCTTTTCTTTTTTTATTTTTACCATTGAAGTTTTCCTCAAACGGTTTTGCGCCAGTCTTATATTTGTGAAGCCCTCCAGAGGTAATCTAGATTGGGCTGTAACTCTTGGAAGGTGAAAATATGAAACATGTTGGAATCAGAGCGTTTGATTGCCCGGACGCTTGGTTCAAGGCTCTAAATCAGATATGGAAGAATGGTGATCCTTTCAGGGTTGGCTATGGTTCAGAAGCTACTGAAACCAAGAAACTCAACCTTTCAATAGAGATAACAAACCCTGAAAACCGACCCCTTGTCGCGGATAAAGCTCCTTGCGACATGAAGTATGTTCAATGGTATGCCCTAACGTATCTTTGGTGTGGAGAGAAACAGGAGGAAACTTACACCTACGGAAGCCGATTGCGAGAACCCGTTGACCAAATTGAGGAAGCGGTCAAAAGATACGTCCAAGAACTGAAAGACAGGCAAGTTACTTTGGTGATCCGATTGCCGGAAGACATATGCAAGTTGCGTGCCGGCGGAAAGGAACAACATGAGCCACCATGCCTTAGCCTAATAGACACTGA
>DUHG01000038.1:0-184 GCA_013330975.1 Candidatus Bathyarchaeota archaeon | reverse complement strand
AATTCCACGAAACAAAAATACCCTGGTACCCCAAAATAGACTGTAAGAAATGCGTAAGCTGCGGAAAATGCTTGAAATACTACGAATTAGGTACCTACGAATTCGAACAAAAAGACCTGAAGAAAAAACTCCTGTTCGGCTGGATCGAAAAAAACTTGTAGATGCCAAATTGCACAAACTCCCT
>DUHG01000162.1:626-10832 GCA_013330975.1 Candidatus Bathyarchaeota archaeon | reverse complement strand
AAGCTATTAAGCAACCGCAATCTTCTAGCCAAGAAAATCTATGGGCAAATCATCGCCTGAAATGGTTTGGCAAGCAAAGAAAACAGAACTTCTCAGACTAATTGATTCTGAGATTTTTCAGCAAAAGCCGAAGAAAATTACTTTCTACGCTCCCAGTTTTACCGGCTATAAAACACCCCATTTTAGATCTTCACTTGATGCTTTTGCCACTTTTTCTATAACTGGTGAAGCTTGCGCCCTTGACTGCAAACACTGCGGTAGAAAAGTCCTAGCTTCAATGATCCCAACAATCACGCCCTCTGGACTATTCGATGCTGCAAAGAACTTGAAGAAAAAAGGTGGAATAGGATGCCTAGTGAGCGGTGGCTGCTTGTCCGACGGATCTGTGCCGCTACAGGGCTTCATAGCAACAATGGCAAGAATCAAGAAGGAGCTTGATCTACTAGTCATGGTTCACACAGGAATCACGGATCTTTGTACCGCCAAAGCACTGAAAAAAGCAGGAATTGATGTAGGCCTAATTGACGTCATCGGTTCCGACAGAACGATAAGACGGGTTTGCAACCTAGACGTTTCGGTCAAAGACTACGAAAAATCATTAGAAGCATTGGAGGAAGTCAGACTCAACTTCGTGCCACATGTGATTGTTGGGCTTGACAATGGAAAACTGGACGGTGAATTCAACGCCCTGAAAATGATCTCCGGTTTTCATCCAGCAGCCCTTGTCATAATCGCTTTCATGCCAATTCAAGGAACAAACATGGCAAGCATCAAAGCTCCAAAGCCCTATGACATCGCCAGAGTAATCGCCGTTGCACGCCTGTTTTTCCCAAAGACTCGACTATCATTGGGTTGCATGAGACCCAAAGGAAAAGACAGGGATCAAACAGACGTACTAGCCATCAAGGCGGGAGTGGATGCCATCGCGTTTCCTAGTGAAAAGGCTATTGTTTTTGCGGAGGAAAATGGCTATGACGTATCCTTTTCTGCGTACTGCTGTGCTCACATTTATCAGCAACGTCAGGAAGAGGTTCGAAGTCTTTCGAAGTAGGATATGCTTCTTTTCACAAATGCAAAACGCAAGTGTTTCGTGAAAGTGAATCTTTCCCAATCATTTTTGCTGCCCAAAACTGCAATCCACACTGCGCCCGCGAGACCAGAAATAAACTCCGGGATTGCGACTCCTGAATTGTAGTGAAAAGAGATTTGGAGTATCCAAGGGGCAGTCACTACTAGAGCGATGAGCAATGTGAACAAAGAAGTTGCGTTTCGATGTGCTCGCCAGAAAGCTCCTGCAATCGTCAGCAAGGAAATAGGCAGACGCGTGAAAAACGCCTATTGACACCAGAGCCACGCACGCTGCAGCAAGCATTGAAATGCCCACCTGCCCAGAGCGATTTTCTGCTGCGAAAAAGAAAAGACCTATTGTGAAATTTAGAAACAGGATACCGCCAATTACTAGACCGCTGTTGAAGAGTGCAGATCGCCAAGATCNNATTAACCAAGGATGGAACTCTCACTCTTGCCATAAAAATCACACAGGGTGAACTATTTTTCCACTGGATTCTTAAGATCTTGCGTTTTCTGGTACGAATCGCCTAAGCCTTTGGAGTGACTTCGCTTCTTCCGCGTTGATAAGGCAATAGCAATAACAGCGAGTAATCCGACCGTAACGGCAATTATTAACCATAATCCCTCCATACAACGCACCTCCATTTTCAAGCGCTTGCCTTTTCTTCATTCCTTTGGCTATTCATTTCGAGTTTTTTCATCTTCGAAAATGAATAGGTCATTTATTGTGGTTTTTAGGGTTTGAGCTATCTGGTGAGCTAGCAGTAGGGATGGATTGTACTTGCCCTTTTCTAAGTAAAGTATTGTTTCTCTTCTGACCCCCACGCTTTTTGCTAGGTCGTCTTGGGTTAAATCGTATCGAGCTCTTAACTCTTTGATTCGGGTTTTGAATTTCATCAGAGTTCTCCTTTCTTGGCGTAGTACCAACTCAGTAAGCCGAACGAGAATCCCATTTCTAGCATTATGGCGATTGCAGTCCACCCTGTTTCCAGTTCAGGCAAGAAGGCTAGAAACTCGTTTCCGAAAATGTTCCACAGCATTATTGATACAATGAAGACTAGGGTAATATAATAGGTGCCGAGTGCTGCTTTGCCTTGAATCTTTGATGTTCGTTCATCTTGCATTGGGTATCCTGCTTTCTTGTTTTTTTGCACCATCCAGATCACAAATATTGCCACTAGAATAATTATCGCGACGTTTAGGATCAGAATTGTTGGCCATACGAATGTAGCCATGTCTATTCACCTCCGTCGTTCATTGTTCTTTTTTGGGCTGCAATTGGACTTATTCCTGTTATTCCGAGTACGGTTCCGACATTTGTTGTTGTTTCGCCCAGAATTGCTCCGTCAAACATCATTGCTGTTCCAGCTAGGCAAATCAAAGTTCCTAAGATGAATAATGTTTTTCTATATTTTTTCGTGTTTCTCGTCCTCCATTAACTATATCTAATATTTTATTAATTTCTTCTAACATTGAGTTATGTATTTCTAACTATTAAGTGTTTTGCCTTAACGTTAAGATATACTGTTAAATCTTGAGAAATTATTGACGATTATTTTGGACTCCTAATCTAGCTAACAAGAATACAAAATGTGGGACTCTATCAAGGGCGAAACGCAAGGAAAAACACAAACCAGCTAAACACATCGTACGAACTGGAATCATGGTGCAAACCGTCACGCAACTAGAAGAAAGACACAGACAATTTTCGATGCTAATCCATCTTCTTGCCGCATCTTTGGCAAAAGGCTGTGCTCAACTGATTCTGAGCACCACAATATCGACAGAATCTTCTTTCTTCAAATTCGGGCTCGCCTACGACTTTCATCTGTACATACTTTTCCATAAGCAGCAATGCAACTGTAAAGATCAATGCCAAAAGAAGTGCGAATGCCCATAGGTAAACCAAGTTGTCAGTCACGATCCACGCCTCCAAGTGAAAGACCCCTAAGAAAGCTCCAACGCCGCCTCCAACTCCGCCGATAATACTGCTGACGTTCTTGTTCTTCACTTGAAGCTTGGAAGAGCATCTGGTGCATGTGATTTTGGTACGGTTGGTGATAACAATTACTTGCCGAGTTAGAAGGTTGTTACCGCACCTCGGACATACAACCATCTTTTCTGCCTCAAACAACTCTAAAACAAAGAATTATTTAACTTTTGAATCCCGCGCTGGTTGCAGATTTGCGAAGAAGATAGCTGAACCACAAATGAACAACATAACTTTTCACACCTTTCGACATTGGGGAGCTACAATGCTATTTCACAAAACCAAAAACATCATTTANNGGCTTTGAGTTCGTTAGATATAGTGAGACTGAGCAGGTCGCATTGTACAAAAAGAGGAAATAAGAAAAGAGCCAAGATACTACTGAAATTACGAAGGTTTGAAGCAGTACCTTGGCCACTGCGGCCATATTTGTGCTGCATTACACGTATCAAAATCTATCGTTAAACTCAAGCCAATCGCAAGTTTGTCTAGTCCCAAGCGGGTGATCATGCCTGGTATTCGCAGATCTTTTTCAAGCTGCACTATTCCTACAGCATATGGCGCAAGACTCTGAAACTGAGTTGGTGCGATATGAATGACGGTATATGTTAGCAATGTTCCTTTTCCATTGACTTCTACCCATTCGAACTCTTTGGAGAAGCAGTTGTCGCAGAGCGGTCTAGGAGGAAGGTGAGTCTTCCCGCATTTTGTGCATTTTCCAGCCATGAGCTTTTTTTGCTGCATGAACTTGTAGAACTGCTCTATCGTAAAGGGTTGAGTGCTCATTCTCAGTCACTCCTGTAAATGTGCACTGCTGCAGTCGCGCCCGAACCTCCAACGTTGTGGGTCAATCCTATTTGAGCTTCTTTCACTTGACGCTTCTCTGCTTGCCCGGTCAGTTGGAGATACATCTCATAGGCTTGAGCCGTTCCCGTTGCGCCTACTGGGTGCCCTTTTGCTTTCAAGCCACCGCTTGTGTTCACTGGTAGTCTTTCGCCCAAGCGGGTTTCACCGCTCTCTGCGAGTTTTCCACCTTCGCCTGGTTTACAGAATCCCAAATCCTCATAAGCCATTAGCTCCGCAAAAGTGAAGCAGTCATGGACCTCAGCAACTTGAATATCTTGCGGGCAAACTCCAGCCATGTCATAGGCAGTTTTGGCTGCAAGCTTTGCCGATGAAAGAGATGTGAAGGTTTTTCGTTCATACAATCCAATGGTGTCGCTGGCCTGTCCACTCCCCACAATATGAACCGGGCTGTCTGTGAATCTCTTCGCCATCTCGGGTTTAGAGAGTACTACACAGCTTCCTCCATCAGTTATTAGCGAACAGTCATATAGTTTGAAGGGTGACGCGACTAATCGCGAAGTCAAAACATTTTCTAACGATATCTCTTTTTGCATATGCGCTTTCGGATTGAGGCTCCCGTGAAAATGGTTCTTGACAGCAACCGCGGCCATTTGGCGCTCCGTCGTGCCATAATAATGCATGTGAGCCGTTGCCATGAGTGCAAACAAGCCTGGAAAAGTTATGCCGTTCCATTGTTCAAAAGGATAGTCTGAAGCCATGGCTAGATACTCAGTGACTTCGGCCGTGGTTCTGTGTGTCATTTTCTCAGCGCCGCCCACCAAGACCACGTCTGCCAAACCTGAAAGCACGGCGTAGACCCCTGACCGCAGTGCAGCCCCAGATGAAGCGCAGGCTGCTTCAGTTCTTGTCGCTGGTATGTTTAGCAGTCCAGTCCAATCAGCTGCAGTGGCGCCCATGTGTCCTTGATGCTCGTAGGATTCGCCCATGTGTCCGATGAACATGGCTTTTATGTCATTCTTAGGATCGAGCTTAGGGCAGCGGTCGAAAGCCTCCTTGGCTGCTTCCGCGAAGATTTCCCTAGCATACAGCCCCTCATGCTTTCCAAACCTTGACAAACCTGCGCTGACAATGGAAACGAGCGGTTTTCCTTTCAAAATTCCACGTCCATTCTTCTCAGGTATCTTATGCATTGGTGTTTAAAAACCATGCCAGTTTTTCCCAATGGTCCTGTATTAGGTCGACGAACGAGTGAGGTAATGATAATGTATTTGTGGTTTCCAACTGGATGCAGTTGAATTCATCCTTTAAAGAACAAAGTCTTTTAGACGCCTATCTGCGTGTCTATCTCTCCAGTGACATTTATGTCTGGGGAGACTCAGGGCGCAGAATTTACCTTCAAAGACTTGCTCAGAGCTTCTTGGGTAAGAACCTCCATAAAACTCGGTCTTCTAGCAACTGTTGTGGGTTTAGTTTTCATTTGGCTGTTAAAAGTCTTCAACTTTGCAGCAGCTCCTTTGTTTGAAAACATGGAAATTTTCTTGGCGAATTATGGTCTCGCTGGCATCTTCATATTAACAGTGCTGTCTGGTACTATCATACCTCTGGGAAGTCCGGCATTGGTTGCAGCTGCATCAATTTTTCTGGATCCCTTACCCTTGGCAATAGTTGCCTCAATTGGTTTCACTGTGGGGATGTCAATAAACTATCTTTTAGCCTACTGGCTTGGTAGGCCGTTTGTCATTAAGAGGATATCTTCGGAGCGTTTGGACGAGATAACTCGCATTTGGAGTAAGTGGGGACTGATCATATACGTGTTGTTCGGTCTAACACCCGTTCTGCCCGTGGAACTGCTATCTTTCGTTTGCGGGCTGCTCAAAACGCGGGCGACCACATTTCTGATCCTTAGCTTTGTGCCTAGGTTTGTGGTTTTCACATTATTCGCGTACTTTGGACAATACCTAGGTGATTGGATAGCAGGTTAGTTTGGGAACCTTTGCTGAGTGGAAATACGATTGTTTTAATTACCAGAACAAGATACATCCATCCATCTTGGAGAATGAGAACGTATGGTTTCTCTCCGTGCTCTTGCACCATCCCTAACCCGAATAACGATCGCTGCCGCAGTTGGCGCGGCGCTACATGTGGGTCAAGGCAACTGCGATCTCATAGACGCAAAAGCCGTGGAATTTTCGAGAGCGGCGTTGACCCAAACTGATATCGATGGCGAAGTCATCTGCTGTGAAGGTCCAAAAGACCATGCTCCGGCATTCATGATTCGAGAAAAAGTCGGCACAGGTCGAGGTCCCAAAGTTGAGTTTGTTGTGGACCCAGTTGACGGTACAACTGCTGCCAGCAAAGGAAGAAAAGACGCAATTTCTGCCCTGTCATGTGCACCAGAAGGCTGTTTCCAAGTTCTTCCTGATGACGGATATTATTTCAAAGTTGCGACGGATGGCAATTCTATCGACAAACTGAGTTTGGACATGACCTTGGAGCAGATTGTTCGCACTGTGGCGCGCGAAAAAGGTTTGGAATTGGGGAAGCTTACGGTCATAATGCTCGAACGTGAACGTCACAAGGAAATGCTTGCTGCGCTTAGAAAACTTGGGGTGCGAATCATCTTGATCCCAGACGGTGATATAGCTGGCGCTGTTGTTTCATGCATTCCCCAGTCAGGAGTCGACCTTCTGGTTGGGGCTGGGGCTGGACCCGAGGCAACCATAGCTGCAACGGCAGTAAAATGTCTTGGCGGAACAATGCTCGTAAGAGTTTGGAAAGACTCTAATGATGATTCCGCGCGTCTTGATAGATTGCGACAGGTTGGAATTGACGTAAACAAAACCTATTGCGAGGACGAACTGGCTAGAGGGAAAGAACTCGTTTTCGCTGCTTCAGGCATAACCAAGGGCGAACTTCTAGATGGAGTCCGCCTGGTTCCTGAGGGCGCAATTGTACAGTCTATTTGTATGCGGTTGCCAAGCGGGACAATTGAGAGGGCAGAAACTACTTTGCGTTTCAAGAAACACCCGATATATAAGCAGTTTCTGCCATGATCAGGCTCTGGTCGGAATTCAATAGGACACCTGGGCGAATCTTACTCACATTTAATACATCTCTGGTGCGTTCCAGACCTCGCTTCTTCAATATTATTTTTACAGACAAAATCAGGAAGACAAGAATTGTTACTGCAGTAGCCAGAGGATTGTCTTCTATTTCAGGAGTCAATCCGATGGCGGTTGCAGCCCACGGACTTGCTGCTGTCACTACGCCCTTGACTTTGTCCTGTTCTGCCCAGNNGGCAGTTTCAAGTGCAAAAGTAGCTCCATGAGTGACGGTTGTGCATCAAGTACAAAAATCAATTCATGCTTGCTTTGAGGACAGAAAACCCTTTAGACACCTTTGTCGTATCAATACGGAGACAACGAATGAACGCTCGAAACGCTCTGGACCTCATTGGCAACACTCCGATGGTTCAACTGACTCGATTGCATTCAAACCAGAAAGCTGCTTTGTTTTTGAAGCTTGAGAAATTCAACGTCGGTGGCTCAGTTAAGGATCGAATCGCAAAATACATGATCGAGCAAGCTGAGAAATCCGGACAGCTGACAAAAGAGAAAGTCGTTATTGAACCGACAAGTGGAAACACTGGCATAGGGCTAGCCATAGTCTGTCGCGTAAAGGGGTATGACCTCTTCCTGGTAATGCCCGAAAGCATGACAATAGAGCGACGGCAAATCCTGAATGCCATCGGCGCAAAAATAATTCTGAGCGAAGCTGACAAGGGCATGGACGGTGCAGAAGATTTAGCCCGTCGGATAGTCAGTCAAAACCCTGAGAAGTACTTCATGCCCTTCCAGTTCTCAAATCCAGCTAACGTACTTGCTCANNGTTGCAGGAATTGGAACAACGGGCACGCTCATGGGAGTTTCAAAAAGGCTCAAGGAATACAATCCAAACGTCAAAATAATTGGCGTTGAACCAGAAAATGGCACGTCGATTCAAGGGCTGAAGAATCTTGAGACCCAACATGTTCCTACTATCTGGAACCCTGAACTCGTTGACGAAATTCACAAGGTGGATCCTAAAAAGGCTGAAGAAGCTGCAAGACTTTTGGCGCTTCAGGAAGGTGTCTTTGTGGGACCAAGTTCTGGCGCCATACTGCACATAGCATTGAAGAAAGCTGCTGAAATTCCATGTGGTGTAATAGTTGCAATTGCTCCCGACGGCGGGGAGAAGTACCTTTCAACCTCGCTCTGTGATCCATCTCTCTGCTTGAAATGCGCGCGAAAATACGGCATACGCTGTTCCTATATTGATGGTAGCCCTGTTTGCAAGGCGATGCTGCCATAGCAAGCTTGTGAACTTGGGATGAAGAAGTCTATTTCATACCTGTTATTATTGTCGGGTGAATCTCTTTGGCTACATAATCGACATACTTCTGTTTGTCTCCCAGATTGAAGATGGTTACGGAAGCGTCTCGAGTAACGCCCACAACAAAGCCTGTCTCTTTTGATCTTGCAACAACATACCACAAATCCCCATGTTTCGTGTAGTCCTCAAACAGAGACGTATTAATCAAATCGGGTCCATAAAGCGATAGTTTGTTAACGTTTGGAATGTCCACGTTGTCAAAAAAAGTAATCTTCGTGTCCTCGCGGTTCTTCAAATGGAATTCCCGCAGAGTTTCAGGAGGAATTCGGGCTTCAACGATGCCTCCCAGCCTCTGGAAAAGAATTTGACTGAATTTGTTGGCGATGAAATTGGCGACAGCCTTTTTCTCGACAACCGTTAGGAATACAGAATTCTCAACTTGGGCAAAGTTGAAAAGTGCTTCTACTGTTTTTGGCAGAGGGGCTGTCTTGCCTCTGTGGAACACATGAAGAACATAGTCATGTGAGTAGATGCCAGTTAGAGTGTTATTCTTCGGAAGGAGTCCAACGACTTCGGTCACAAGCTGAAAGGTGTAGTCTCCTTCTTGGTAGGTTTCCTCAGTTCGGTAGCCATCCAATCTGCCTGTTATGTCATGTATGGGAAGAGCCTCTGAGAGTTTGAAGATTTTTCCAGCAACAACCATAAAGGAATGCCTCGCTGTAAGAGGAAGAAATTTGAAGCTTAAGAGATTTGCGTGAAAATCAGATAGTCAAGAAAAAATACGTTAAGACTACACTGTTTTGAGTATTTTTGCTGTAACCTGGTGCATAGGACTTTTTGGTTTCGAGCCAACTAGCCTTTAATAACAGTTTCTAACCTAATAACGCACTCCAGTCGAGAGGAAAACTGCAGTAATGCTGATTCAAGAAGTCATACTCGAGAATTTCATGAGCTACGAATACGCTAGGGTACCGTTCAAACCCGGGGTCAACGTCATCGGTGGACCAAACGGTGCCGGAAAGTCATCGCTGCTTTTGGCGATTTCTGTAGCTTTGGGTCAATCATATACGGAAAGGTCAAAAAAGCTGAGCAATCTCATCCGCTGGGGCAAAGATCAAGCCCGGGTCACAATAATTTTGAACAACAGCAAACTTGGCGGAAAACGACCTGTGCCCCGCTACAGCAAAGACCAGATCTTCCTAACCAGAGTCATACGCAAAGATGGAAAGTACTGGTTTGAACTCGAGAACCGCGCTGCCACAAAACAGGAAGTTGAACGCCTGCTAGGTCGGTTTGGCGTTGACCCAGACAATATGCTAATCATCATGCATCAGAACATGGTTGAACAGTTTACTGTGCTCTCAAACATAGAGAAACTACAAATGGTTGAAGCGGCAGTCGGTTTAGAACCGTTTCGCGAAAACGTTTTGCAGGCCCAACGCAAGTTGACCCGTGTTCTTAGCCAGGAAGAATCCGTGGGAAAGCTTCTAGAATCAGCGGAACAGACGCTGAACTACTGGCGAGAACAGTATGAAAAGTATCAAGAGAAGAAGCAACTTCAGACAAAACGTCGTTTCCTGGAACGTGAATTATCTTGGGCAGAGGTCGAGCGCAGAGAAAGCATAGCGAAAGCATTGGAAGCCAGCAGAANNGCAGCAGCAGGTTCTCAGGGAAGATACGAAGACGATTTTTGATGAACGCTTGAACCTTGAACGCGAAATAGCAGGAAATGAATCCACGGTCAATCTGCTACGAGAACTTCTCAAAGAAACCAAAATCCTGGAGACTACACTCCAGAACAATCGAGACTTCAAGCTGCTGAAGAGTAACAACCTNNACTGAGAAAGTTGCCAATCAAGTCGTGGATCACCGTATACAGCTGGCGCTTTTGGAATTCCGCAAAGAAAACACGTCGACCGCGCTTAAAAGCATCGACTCCTCACTTAAGGAAGCCAAAGCAAACATAT
>DUHG01000162.1:0-611 GCA_013330975.1 Candidatus Bathyarchaeota archaeon | reverse complement strand
CGCATGTACGAGTCTTACTCTAAACTCTACTTGGAGTTGAAAGAGAAGGCACAGCTGGCTGCAGAAAACCGTGAAAAGACCCTAGAAGAAGTAAAAACGAGAATGCAATCTTGGCGGACCGTGATGCAGAGACTTATTGATAGGGTCAACTTGGAGTACAAGAGGATAATGAACCAAACGCTCGCCGCTGGCGAAGTGCGTTTGGCAAACGCAAACGACATAGAACTGGCGGGTCTGGAGATTCTTGTAGGCTTCAAGGGAGGAAAACCCGTCGCGTTAGACTCTCATACTCAGAGCGGAGGGGAAAGGACTACGGCCACTATGAGCTTTCTTTTGGCTCTGCAGCAACATGTCATGTCTCCGTTTAGAGCGGTTGACGAATATGATATTCACATGGACCCAAAGAACCGTGAGATGATTGCTCAGTTGCTGCTTTCGATGATTCAGGAAGCCACAGCCCAGTATGTCGTCATCACTCCTAGCCAGATAACCTTTGCAAGGGAAAACGCGAACATCATAACAGTGCAGAACGTTGAAGGCAAATCAGTAGTCAAAGAGGTTGCATAGTGCAGACCGCCAAGGACGCTAAGACTGGCAGGGAGAAGCTTCAA
>DUHG01000042.1 GCA_013330975.1 Candidatus Bathyarchaeota archaeon | reverse complement strand
ACTTCCGCAAACCTAGTGGAAAGCTTCTGCTGATCATCAGCAAGCCTTGAGCTGTGCTCAACCACTTTTGCCAACCCTGAACCATCAAGATGCTTGAGCTTCTCTTTCTGGCACAGAGCACATACGAATGCCGCATACTGCTTCACATTAATCTCCGTTTTCTCCATGCTGCTGTCGAATTCCGCTTTAACCTTGAAAAGCTCCCTAAACTCCGTGTCCATCGAGAACATGAGCTGATAAAGATACGCATCTCCNNCCTCCGCGAATCATAGTGAAGTCTGTGACTAAAGCTCCGAACTGTGCTTCTTTCTCTGTTCTTCCAATCAAGTTTTGGTAGATAGGGTTTAACTCCATAATCACGGGAGCACCCTTCATATTGGAATTGTCAACCACCACGTTAACTTCGTATTTCTTGAAAGGGGCTTCCTTCATCCAGGGCAACTGGAATGGGCTTTGCTGAGGCTCCTCGCCTTTTACGAATTGCGACACGTTATCAAGAATGTCGCTCTTGACATCGCGAAGATAAGCGGTGACTTCCACATTCTCCTTGTACTTCTCCATTACTTCGTCCACGAGGTGACCAATGGCGTACAAGGCGACCTCTTTGTTCAGTTTCTTGAGTTCTTCATGGATCTTCTTCTCCATGTCAAAAAACTGTCTCATCGTGTTNNGGAATCATAAGCAGCCCAATCGGCGTGCTCTGAATTACGAAGCCTTCCTGCTGAGCCTTGGCATTTAGCTGAGAGATCAGCTCTTTTCTCTGGTTTTCCAGCCCTCTTATTGTGGCTTCTCGTCTTCTCGTGTAGTCTTCACTTTCAAAAGCTTTGGGAAGCGCCGTTCTAGCGTTTTCGATGAGGTTCTTTACTTCTTCTTGGAACTCTTTGCCTTTTCCAGCGCGTAGTTTGATTGCCATGGGTTCGTATTGATTGGAGAAATTATTTACATAGCACCAGTCAGGCGGCACTGGTTCAGTACGCGCAATCTCCTCGACAAAATTTTTTACAGCGGTGGTTTTACCGGTTCCAGGCATACCGGCAACGTAGATGTTGAAGCCAGGATCTTTTATTCCTATGCCAAACTTCAGGGCTCTGACCGCTCGTTCTTGACCAATTATTTCTCTAAGTGGAGTCAGTCCCTTAGTAGTCTCGCACCGCATAAAACTCGGATCGCATTCCGACCTTAGTTTATCTGGAGATAACTCTTCTGCCATTTGCCTCACCCAATTTCCTAAACAGATCTTAGGAGACTATTTTTGAATCGTGTTCGTTTTATACTATTCGGTAAAACGAAATGTCTGCACAAAACGTCTTATTATTTCTTGGTTCCTAACTTCAGGGTGAAACAGCACGCCGTAGATGTTTTTGCTCTTGTGTTTGATGGCCTGGACACATTTCTCAGATGTTGCTAAAACTTCAAAATCTTTTGGAGACTCCAATGAATAATTATGCAGCGTGTAAGCCTGAAAGGTNNTGGAGCTGTTGTCTTAATTCTGGTAATGCCTATTGCCAAGCATTTTTCGAGGCTAACGCCAAATGTTACAGCAATTGTTTGCATTCCCGCGCATATCCCCAGCACAGGAATGGCACAGTTTCTCAGCCAAGTAAACGCCTCGGGTTTGCTGAGAGTCACATTATCCTTTAAAGGTGTACCAGGCATTATGATGCTGCTACCTTCTTTGATGTCGTCCGACGTCAGTTCCAAGTAGTGCTTCACGACATATTTGTCAAGATCCCTAATTGCATAGATGATAGGCATAACGAACTCGAAGAAGCCCAAAGAGCCTTTGTGAAAATTCAAATCAACGATCAAAATCATTTTTGGACCAGCCGAACTTCTGTAAGCCTCAATACCCCAGAGTTGCCTTTTGCTTCAACCTCAGACTCCAAGATTTTAATCCTCTTCTTGAAAAGCGGGGCATCCAAAACTGTGGTTTCGATCTCTCCACCCTCCCCAGAAGGACTTATCCCGAACCTGTCCCTAATGGATAGCAGTTTTCCAATGAGGTCTCGATCGAACCTTTTTCCAAGCCAAGTCTCATCCAACGGATACGCAAATATCCCAGAGATAATCACATCGTAGCCTTTTGCCACTAATTCTTCCAAGTGCTCTCTCTGATCCCGTTTCCAAAGAGGATTGAAGCACCAAACATCCAACTGGCTGCATATCCGCTGGATCCTTTCAGATTGGTAGACCGACTCTATTGCCCCTGAAACTACACCCTCAATCTTGTATTCCCTAATCGCTTGGGCTATGGCTTCTTTCAAGTCCGAAAGCTCTTCGTCTTGCCTTCCCACTGTTGTCTTCTGGAGGATTGGCAGTTCCATTGCTTCGGCTTGGAGCGCGGTTATGTCAATGTTTGGAGTGTGAAACATGTAGCTCTCTTCGTTTTTGCTTAGCATAGCGATCAAGCAAGCGATTTCTTCTCTTTCCGAAGCCATGTGAAGAGCGAAGGTCGAATCTTTGCCGCCTGAAAAGAGGACCCCGAGTTTCATGTTAGTAGCCTTAAGGAAGAAACCAGCTTAAATAACCAATGATTTCCATTTTGAAAATGTTTCAAAACGTTTCACTGATTGTTTCAGCCAAACTTTATACCAGACATATTACTATTGTAATATTTGAGGTGAAAGAAACGAAACCTTGGAAAATAACAATGATCGCAGGCGCGGCACTAATAACAGTCGCCCTGGTAACCGCTTCAGCATTCGCCTACATGGGTGAAAGAAGAGGAGTATACACTACTTACGGAGCCAACTCTGAAACCACAAATAGCTACGGGGGTTTCCTCGGCGGAATGATGAGAAGAGGCTACTCCTACGACTACGGAACAACAGCACCACAAACATACTCAGGTCAATACGGATGGAGAGGCTGCCGCGTATGGAACAACTATGGCAACCCAACTGGACCAGTTCAAGGACCAACCATAACTCTTGACACCGCACTGAGCACTGCTAAGAACTATTTGGCTTCACTCAACAATCCCGACTTGGCAATAGATGAAGTGGAAGAATACTCACAGAACTTCTACGTACTCTTCTACGAGAAAAGCACAGGCATAGGCGCATTCGAGATGATAGTAGACAAATACACAGGCGAAATCTACCCCGAAATGGGACCGAATATGATGTGGAACACAAAGTACGGCATGATGAGCGGCGGAATGATGGGATGGACAACTGGAGCACAAAATGGACCGCTAACGGTTACTGTTGAGCAAGCGAAAACATACTCGCAGCAGTTCCTCGATGCCAATTATCCTGGAACGACTATTGGAAGCGTCGACAAATTCTATGGCTACTACCACGTTGACGTACTACAAGCTGGGAATACATATGGCATGCTGAGCGTCAACGGCTACACCGGACAAGTCTGGTACCACACCTGGCACGGAACTTTCATACAAGAAGCAGAGCTTTAGAAACGAAACATAGAGTTGGTCAGACGTTTCTCGTCGCCAACTGCCTCATTCTCCCGTTTTTCGTTTTCTATGAAAAGAAACTTTTGTTAAATTTTAGCGTTGCAGATGTTTTCGATTTCGCATAGGGTCTTGATAATCTCAGGCGTAACTTTCTTATGAATCACATAGACCGAAATTGCATACCCGCTCTTCCCGATCTGTCTTGAAAAGTTCGCCCGTATGTTGATTTCATTGTCAGCCAAAACCTTGTCGATGCTGGCGAAAACTCCTGGGACGTCTCTATGATGAATGAACAGAGTGTAGACAGGTCTCTCTTCCAGCTCAATGCTCTCGCCGGCGTTGACAGAGTTTGTGAAGTCTCCACCCCTCAGGTAGCCTGCGACAACCCGGGCTATTTCGATCGAAGTCTCCCTTTGAGCCTCAACCGTTGAAGCGCCGAGGTGAGAAGAGAAAACAACATTGTCCAGTTCTCTGAGTTTCGTCTTGAATTCTGATCCGTCACCTTTCGGCTCATCCACGTAAACATCGAGTGCAGCTCCAGCTATTCTCTTTTCTTTCAATGCTAAGTACAGGGCTTCTTCATCGACGTTAGCACCTCTTGAAGTATTGATTAGAAAGGCGCTAGGCTTCATGAGCTTCAGCTCAGCTTCGCCTACTATGACTTCTTTCCCGCCTGTATGAATAGTCACGTAGTCAGCTTTCTCTAAGACTTCCTTTTTCGAGGCGAACTTTACGGTTGATTCTGCGCAAGGCTTCATGTCATATCCGATAACTTGCATGTCGAAGCCTCGGCGAGCAAGCTCGGCAACTCTCTGCCCGATTTTCCCGCAACCAAGAATCCCCAGTGTCTTGAAGGACAGTTCGGTTCCCTTGAGTTTTTCTTTTTCCCAGACTCCAGTTTTCAGCAAACGGTGAGCCTGCGGAACCTTGCGTGAAATGCCAAGCATCAATGCAATAGTCAATTCTGCAACGGCGTTTGTGTTACCGTAGGGGGCATACTTGACTACTATTCCATGCTCGGATGCGGCTTCTACGTCTATGTTATCATAGCCGACACCTGCGCGGCCTATGATTTTTAGCCTTCCTTTTGCACCAGCTTTGATTACTTCACGAGTGACCTTCGTGGCGCTTCTCACTATGAGCGCGTCAAACTTGGCTATGTCTGCGACTAGGGCTTTTGGGTCTCTTCTGCAAGTGTCTGTTTCCACCCCATATTCTTCGATGAGGCGGATGCCGTCTTTTTCCAAACCATCGTTCAATAATATTTTCATTTNNACTTCTTCAGGTTTTCGCTTCCCTTTTATCACGCTGAGCATCAGGTCGCATAGGTGTTTGACGTCGCCTTCACGGAAACCGCGCCTCGTGACGTCTTGGAATCCAATTCTGAGTCCCGAGGGATTATCACGATTGCTCTGATCGTCATAGGGTAACAAGTTCTTGTTCAGCACAATATTGGCATCTTCAAGGTCTTGTGCGATTTTCTTTCCTCCACCATAATTGCGTATGTCAACCGCGATTTGATGTGAACGGGTGAATCCTTTGGAGGAGCAGAGGACCTTGACGTCGTTTTCGCAAAGGTACTGACCTGCTGCCTGAGCGTTCTTGACTGTCTGTTTTGCCAAGTTGGCTCCGAAGAGTTTCATCTCTAAAGCTGCCATGCCCAAGGCGGGTAGCCGACCCAAATGAGTGTTAGACGCGCTAAGCGGAAAGACGGCAAACTGTATTTTCTTGACCGCTTTCTCCAGTTCGGGAGTTGATGGGTTCCCTAGGATTACTCCACCTTGTGGTCCAGGGAAAGTCTTGTGCGTTGAGGAAGTTATGAAGTCTGCGCCTTCTTTGAACGGGTCTTGGAAAACTCCTCCGGCTATTAGGCCGAGAACATGTGAAGCGTCGTATGCAACAAAGGCATCAACTTCTTCTGCGACAGATCGCAATTCCTTAAGAGGATGAGGGAAAAGAAAAAGGCTGCCACCAAAGGTGATGATGCCTGGTTTGGCCGCACGTATGACTTCAGCTGACTTGTCCGGGTTAATGTTGAACTCATCTATGTTGTAAACATGGTTAACATTTTCCAACCCCAGGACTGCGCCGGCTAAGCCTGCATAGTCATGAGAGATGTGGGCACCGCAGCTTAAGGGTGTGACAACC
>DUHG01000019.1:409-5030 GCA_013330975.1 Candidatus Bathyarchaeota archaeon | reverse complement strand
CTTCCAGAAGTCTGCTTGATAAAAGAAGAGGCAAAGAGGATCAGTGAAGACCTAGGACAGAAGATCAGGTTGCGCGTTTCTATCTTTGGTCCTATGGAGCAGTATCTAAAAGAGATGGGCACCGTTGTGTACGGTGACGTGCTGGAAGGATATGCTGAAACGATTAGGCGGTTTGCCAAGAACTCAGTCTTGAACCTAAAACACGTTAAGACAGAAGTGCTATCGATAGACGAGCCAAGCTTTGGCTTTCTCGACTTGGGAACCGACAAGGAGACTATCCTCCGGGTTTTGCAGAAAGCTTTTGATATTAAAGATGTAGTTAGACAGATTCATCTTCATTCCAGTTCACGCGTGACAGACTTGCTTGGCGTTCAAAATATTGATGTGCTATCCTTTGAGTATGCTGCATCTCCTAAGAACGTTGAGGCTGTTACGCGAAAAATGCTGGACGGTGCAGATAAGCACGTTAGAGTAGGCGTTGCAAGAACTGATATCGACTCGATTCTGGCTGAATTAAATGAAGCTGGAGTTTCTAATCCTTCTACGGAGCAGCTTGTTGAAGATGAGGGGACAATTAGGAGAAGGTTCAAGATCGTGAAAGAGAGATTTGGCGAAAGGCTAGCTTTTACAGGTCCTGATTGCGGACTTGGCAGCTGGCCTTCACAGAAAGCGGCATCGCTTTTGTTGAAAAGATCGGTGGCATCTGTCAAGAGAGCATAGCGAACTCAAACAAGATCTGCAAATAAACCTCTACACTGCTAAGAATAGTTGACCTCGGAACAAGCGGGGATTGGGCGTCGGAAAAGGCGTCAGTGGCAGTGGAGTAGGCGTNNATTTGGATTTCTGTTTTCTTCTCAATTACTTCATCTGTCAATAGTTCAGGCAAATCATAGAAGTTAGTTACTTTTTTGCTATTGAATCCTACCACAACATCACCCATTGCGAGACCCGCTTTCTTTGCTGGTGAATTCCGTTCGACTGAGAAAATCATAACGCCCGTCTGTTGATCTATGTTAAGATCTTCTGCCAAATCCTTGGGTATTAGTACAGTGTTTGACACTATGCCCAGATAAGCACGTTTGATGGTCCCTCCCCTGATTAGCCTGTTTGCAGTAGCTTTGAGTTTGTTCGAAGGTATGGCGATTCCTCGTGACCAAACATAGGCTGTATTCATGCCTATGACCTTCCCGAAAACATCGACTAGTGGACCCCCTGAAAATCCAGGGTTGAGTTTGGCATCTGTTGCCACCACATTTTCCATAGCTGTTCCACGCCATTGGTGTAGGGATGCATCGGGGTTGGTTATTATGCCCGTTGTGGCTGTCGGATGCGTTCTGTTGAAAGGGTTGGCGAGGGCAAGGACAAATTGGCCAGTATTTAGGTTGGTTGAGTCCGCGAATTCTATGGGCTTGAAATCNNCCTCCTTGACCAATCGCAATGGAACTGCAACCTTGGAGGACGTGGTTGCAAGTTGCAACATAGCCATTATTGTCCAAAATCATTCCTGTTCCTCTAGACATTTGTGAGCTAACGCTGACAATAGATTTTGAAAGGTTTCTGACAAGTAATGTCGTGGCGTCTGAAATCGATTTTAGGATTTCTGTTGGTTGAGTTAATTGACTCATTTTGGTTTTACCTCAGAAATANNCCCATCAACTGGTAAGATGCGGATAAAGCTGAATTAAGGTTATTTTCGCGCAAAAATTTTGCTTCTATGGTAAGAGTTGAATCTTCAATGCGTGCGTTTATTTGTATTCCACTGTCTTCAGTCACCCATTTCAGCGTGGCACCTTCAGAACTTTCGGACAGCCCAAACCACCGAAGTGATCCGAACCATTTGCCCTTAAGATTTGCCACCAAACGAAAAACGTTAACGTTTGATGGAAGGTAGGTTTGGAGAAGTGGTACGTTCCCTTCTCTAGGTCCCATTGGGTCAAGCTTGACTCTTTTTATTCTAGACCTTACTTTGTACCCGTCCACTTCTTTTTGAACAATCCCTTCCTTTTCGAGCCGCTCAAGAATCCTTGAAAGCGTTTCTTGATGCAAACATAGGCGCCGCTTCAGTCCATCAAAAGTGAAAGACGTCAAATCCTCTTCTTCCAACAAGGATACAACGTTGGAATCTCTTTGGCTCAGGAAAGCTGAGTTGAAGCTGCCAAGGCCAACATCGAGAAGCGGTATCATCTTATAGTGGCAATTGCGGAACTGCCTATTGAACATTACTTTGATTTTATTGAAAAGACATTGGAAGAAAATAACCATATCGAGGATTTTAATCACAGTTACAGATCCTGCCTTCATAAATTAGTTATCCGACTCCTAGGTAATCATCAAGGCAGGCGATCTATATTGAGCAAAATCACTGAGCTTGAGAATCTAATGAAAGAGAAGTCAGGATTGGAAGAAGAATCCCGCCGCCTAGATGAAGAACAGAAGAAGCTTAACCTGCGGGCAAAAGCGCTCTATGAGAAGCTAATTCAAGAAATGAAAAAGAAGAACACTGAGAAACAACAAACCGTTAGCCAACTCCAAGCCAAAATCGACAATTTGGAAGCTCAACTTGACAAGCTCTCCTTACATGAGGTTCGCGAAGAAATTAAAGTTGAGAAAGACAGCGACATCCAAGACGAAATCTTACCCGAAGCTTCTGAGGCAGAACTCATCGAAGCTGACGAGAGTGTGACTGTGGCCGAAATTGAAGAGGAAATCGAGCTAACCTCGGGTCACGGCAGGAAGAAACGCAAATTTTTCTAAACTTGATCATTTTTTTGCCCCATTTGGCTCTCTGCGACAATAGAAGAAGCGGAAATCAATAATCAGTCATGGAGTTTTTTTACTCAAGTTACCTTTTGGGCGAAGTGCCCTCGCAAAAAACGATGCCTCTTATAACGCTTTTAGCGACTTGGCTTGATCGACTAACGATACGGTCACAAAGACGTTCATCTGTCTGCCACAAACGGTTTTTCTCCATGAATCTTCGTGGGAACCTGATCAATAATCATATGTTCTTCAGTTTTTCTGGTCAAAACATACGGCTGCAAACTCATTGCCATCTGCAGAGCCGACTCTAACTTTGAGTCTCTTTCGGCATAAATCTCATACAAAGGTTCATCTTTTCNNGCAATTTGAGCGATGCTTTCACAGCTGATCCAGAGTACTCTGCCCGATTGGTTAGCAGTGACTACTGCGGTTTTGTCCCCAATTCTAATATCTGCGGGAAGAATTTTTGGGTCGCCCCCTTGTACCTGAATGATCTCTCTGAGCTTCTGCTCTGCTTTCCGGGATTGGATTATCATTTCGGCCTTGCGTTTTCCATTTTCTATACCTACCATTTCGAATAGCATACCTGCCAGACTAGTTGCCTTGTCTAGGAGGTCAGATGGGCTTTCTCCCATCAATGCCTTCAGCGCTTCTCGTGCTTCAAGCGCTGGTCCAACGGCACAACCTACTGGTTGCTCACCGAAAGTCAACGCACATTGCACCGTTAGACTCAAGCGTTTGCCAAGATCTACGAAGTCAGAGGCTAGCAAGTAAGCCTCTGTCATTGTCTTTATTTTCGTTCCCGCTCCTGTTGGGATGTCTATGGCTACGTGGGTCGCCCCTATCGCCTTTTTCTTACTCATTATTGAAGGCAAAAGCAAAGGGTCTATTCCGAGGGGATATTCAACTTGGATGAAGAGATCGTCTGCAGGTGCAAGCTCCAGACTCCCTCCCCAGACTAGGCAACCGTTGGTTTTACCAACAGTTTCTCGAATTTCCTCGATTGTCAGATTCACCGGGCAGAGAGTCTCTACTCTGTCAGCGGTTCCTGCGGGTGAGGTCACTGCACGCGAACTAGTTTTCGGAATCGTTAACCCTGCGGCAGCAATGATTGGAACTACGAGAATTGAGGTTTTGTCTCCAGGAACTCCCCCAATGCTGTGCTTGTCAAGTATGGGGCTCTCACCAAAATCCAGTGTTTTCCCTGTCTCTACCATCGCTCTGCTAAGGGCTTCACTTTCTCCAAGGCTCAAGCCATGAATATTTAGAGCAGTCAAAAATGCGCTGATTTCTATTTCGCTCAGATGTCTCTCGACCACGTCAGTTACAATGTTCGATATATCTTTCTCTCTGAGCCTCTGGCCTCTGATTTTGGCTCTAACATGAGTTAGTGATTCGGGGATTTGGGCTAGCTCAACATCTACTTGTTCGTCGTCCTTTAGGTTTAGGGTTTTTGACGTTTCCTCGTAAAGACCGACGTGATTTTGCTGAATGTCTTTGGCAATATTGGCGATGGCAATTATTTTATTCTCTTTGTGAGCCACACTTATTCTGTCGCCCGAATGAATGCCTAAGCACATTGCGGTTTCATCGTTCAAGATGGCAATTCTTATTCCCCCTGCTGTTATGTTCAAAAGTTTTGCCACAAGCTCCATTTAGATCACAAGAATCAGATTGTTCAAGGAATAGTTAAAGATTTTAAGAGCTACGTTACTTGCCAAATCCCCGTGCGCAATATTCAATCTTGTTTTCTTCTTTCTCACGGACGCATGTCGATGATTAACTGGGTGCAAAAAGACGTGTTGATTCCAACCATCATAGGTTAGAGACAAAAATGGAAAAACGTCTCTATTGTCTGCGC
>DUHG01000019.1:0-401 GCA_013330975.1 Candidatus Bathyarchaeota archaeon | reverse complement strand
TAGTCAGAGTAGCCCAGACTTTCCCATTTGCCTTTAAAGTCAAAATCTACAATCTCAATTCTCGTGAGTTGACTGATCCACTTGTACCCCCACTTTCCGGGGACAACTAGTCGCAGCATCTCGCCGAGGGGGGCACCGTCTTTTTCGTAAGCCACGATTACGGTAGGCTGATTTGCCGCTTCCAAGGTTAGGTCTGTCGAATATCCATCTGATGCAAAAAACGCCACTTTTGTTGCGGATTGAGAGAGGCCAGCTTTTTCGAGTAGAAACGTGAGTTTGACTCCAGTCCAGTTGCCTGTTGTGACTAATTGATTCGGGAAATCGACGCAGTAAATTGTTGCTTGAACGGTTGTCTTTGGCATTGCGACGATCTCCTCTATTGTGAGGCTTAACGAATTGTC
>DUHG01000021.1 GCA_013330975.1 Candidatus Bathyarchaeota archaeon | reverse complement strand
CAGATACGACTTCTGCCAGCAGTTAGTGGTCGGGACCGAATCTTGTGTCATCCAAAACATGGTGCCGTCTTTCTCCTCTTTCGGTGAATTCGATCTTGGTGAAATGGCAGTGTTTATTTCTTGCCGCGTTAATTCCGAGTCTATTTTCGATTTCTTCTATGACATTTCGGAAGTCTGATCTTGTTTTCAATCGTCCCATGTCTCTGGCGTGCAGGTGTGACCAATCAATGACAGGTTGCGTCTTTTCGATTTCTTCACAAATTTCCAAGACTTCGCTCAATGTGCCTAGCTGAACATTTCTTCCCATAGTCTCTGGTCCCAGCATCACGTTTCTTATTCCTCTGCTTTCAATTGATCTAACTAAATCTTTCAGGGATTCTTTGCATTTTCTTAAAAGCATTGCTTTTATCATCCTTTCCATAGAACCCCGGATGGAAGACAACAACGTAGGTGCCCATCCATTCTGCGGCTGTGGCACACGCAATTATGCGTCGTTTGCTAGCTTCGACGATTTTTTTTCGCCAGCTAGGTTAATGTAGTNNTGGTATTCAAGAGCATCCAATCCCTCTTCTCGCAGAAGCGCAGGAACAGTTGGCAAATCTGCTCCCATAGTTCTGAATAAAGGTGGAACCCCCGCAGGACCGAACCGGATGTGGTCTCCCATGAAAATCAAGTCTTCCATTTTCCACTTGTGATTAGAAGTCTCTCTAAAATGAAGCCTGCCTGTGTGCTTTGACCATTTTCTTCTCTCTGAGTAGTCGAAAGACGCCAATTATTTGGGTTCACGATTGCCATAATTTTGTATCTTCAAGGGAGCCTAGAGATTTATCAAGAAAAGCTCGCTTATTGTGGGCACAGGTATGAAGAAGCGAACGTAAATTACTACCACCAGAATAGCTACTGTTATTGCAAGCAAAGCAAAATCGCCCCGGTGGAGTTTCAANNACGATCAATGGGATTAGTACCGGAATGTAGTTCCTGATTCTTTTCATGAAGCTGCCCTTTTCCAGCTCCAATCCTCTTGCCTTCTGCGCGTCCATTATTGTCTGTGCCTCTTCTGCCAAGACTGGCACGAAACGCACAGCTGTTGTGAAAGCGAAGGAGAACTCGTACGGTACTCCGCTTTGCTCCAGTGCTAGTCCCAAATGATCTGGTGATGTAGTCAGGAAGAAAACCGAGAAGGATTCGACAAGTACTATGAAGCGCAGGGTCATTGCAGTTGATGCTTCTAGGTCTGCGGGCAGAAATGTATAGCCTGCTCCAACATATCTAAAAAGTAGATTGGTTAGAAAGATAAACAATGCCAAGAAAAGCGCTCCTCGGAGCGATCGCAACCACTCTTTTTGAACGCCTGCTAGCAGGACAAAGGGAATTTGCATCAGGAAGAGAACTAGTAACGGGAGGATTTCCCTAAACAAAATGGCTGCAACAAATATTACCAAGACATAAATGAATTTCACTCTGGGGTCCAAGTTGTGAATTGGCGAGTTTACTTTGCGGAATTTCAATCCATCAAAGATGCTCTTGCTCATCCGCCTTTTCTCCCATATGCTTGGAGAATGATTTCTTTTGCCTCGTAAATGTCGATAACGTCTTTTGGCAATCCTAAAGATCCGAGATGGGCGAAAACCTGTGCTATCTGAGGCAGAACGATTGAAGATTGCGTTAAGGCGATAGTGTTTGTTAGAATTTTCTTTCCGTCACCGTCAGCTACTATCTTTCCTTCTCTCATCAGAATGACTCTCGGATTGCACTCAGCCACAAACTCTACATCATGTGTTACAATTACTACCGTTTTTCCTTGGGTTTGGAGTTGAATTATGAATTGCCGAAGTCTTTCTTTCTGCTCATGATCTTGACCTATGGTGGGTTCATCTAGAATCAGTATTTGAGGGTCCCAAGCTAGAACCGAGGCCAAGGCGACACGTTTTCGCTCGCCTCCGCTCAGCATGAACGGTGAGGTCTTCCTATATTGTGTTAAAGACAGAAGGTTTAGAGCCCAAGTGATCTGTTTCTCTATTGTTTCTTGCTTGAATCCAAAATTTTTTAGTGCGAAAGCTATCTCTTCTTCAACAGTTTCACTGAAAAGCTGATGATCAGGGTTTTGAAAAACAAAGCCTACGGTTTTGGANNTGTTTGACAAGGGTCGTTTTTCCGGCTCCATTCTGCCCCATTATGGCGACAAATTCTCCATCTTTTATCGTTAGCGTGACTCCCTTGAGGGCTTCGGTACCGCTTGGATACCTGAAAAATATATTCTCTATCTCAATCAACGGTGTGGTAGGACCTCCAGCAGTAGTTTTGACAATTCTTCAGACGATAGTGGCGCTACAAGTCCCAATCTCAAACCTTCTTTGTTGAGCATGTTATAGAGGAGTGTTGCCTTTGGAATTCCAACGCCGATCAGGCGTGTTTCCTCTGAACTTAAGATTTCGCGGGTTCTGCCATCTGAACAGACCTTTCCTTCATCCATTATTATGATCCGATTGGCGTATTTTGCGGTAAGATCTAGTCTATGCTCGACGAGAACAACAGTTATGCCCAGTTTTTTGTTGAGATCGTAGATAACTTCGAAAATATTCTGAGCACTCAGCGGGTCAAGGAAAGAAGTGGGCTCATCCAACACAATTATTTCTGGCTGCATCGCCAATACAGTGGCTATGGCNNACGCGTTGCTGTTGTCCTCCTGAGACTTCATGCGGCGATTTTTCCCTCAGGTCATAGATTCCAGTCAAATTGAGTGCCCAGTCAACTCTCTTTCGCATTTCTTTTCTGGAGAAACCCAGGTTTTCCAGCCCGAAGGCAACATCTTTTTCGATTGAAAGAGCAAACAGCTGATTTTCCGGATTTTGAAAGACCAAGCCTGCATATTTCGCCAGTTCATGTGTTTGGGTTTTGGTTATGTCCTTGCCTGAAACGAACACTTCCCCTTGCATTTCACCCTTATAGAAATGGGGAACTAATCCGTTGAAACATCGACAGAGGGTTGTCTTTCCGCATCCGCTCGGACCAGTTATGAGAACAAAATCTCCCTTTTCCACTTTTATGGAAACAT
>DUHG01000165.1 GCA_013330975.1 Candidatus Bathyarchaeota archaeon | reverse complement strand
AAGAAAAGGGAAAATGGAGTTTCCTTACTCCAGGATTTTTTCTATAGCGTCTTTCTCAACTTCGTCGGCTGTGGGAATACCTGTTACTCTCGCTGCCCTCTCAGACAAACTCATTAAATCATTTCTTTCGAGAAGATCCAGTTTCCATCTTCTCGCGCCAGCCATCAGCTGTTTTAGTCCAACGCCAACTCTGTCGACAAGATAGGTGTATATTCCTATAGCTGAGGTTGGGATTTCGTCGAACCGTTTTCCGTATTTTGCCCTGAGAGTTGGGGTTGCGATGAAAAACTTGTGGGGATCACTACCATAACGGTCAGCGAAACTCTTTGGCAGCTTTGACTGCTCAGCCAATAGTTTGAAGTAGTGAGATTTCATGGCGGCTGTTATTGGAGAACGTCCCATTAACACTCCTTTAACCAATGGTTCGCCACCAAAGTTGCTGATTGCGATTGACTTGAAGATAGATGTTTCTTCAATGAAACCTCCAGCCATAACAAGATCAGGAACGTAGCGACCTTTCTTCTTGAGTATCTGCGCGCATCTCAGCACTATTGCCTCAAGATACACCGTTGGTATGCTCATTTCATCCATCATTGGAACTGGACTCATGCCTGTTCCGCCCCCCGCGCCGTCGAATGAAAGTGCGTCGATCTTGGCCTCGGAAGCAAACTTCATTGTATATGCAACTGCAGACGGTCTGTAAGCTCCAGTCTTAAGGTAAATACGCTTCGCACCTTGTTTTCTCAGCCACTCAATATCTTCGACAAAAGTCTTTTCCTTCGGTATGCCCACTCTACTGTGTCGTTCAAAGGTTGCGAAAACTCCCTCTTTGAAGGCTTGTTGAACAACCGGGTCTTCAGGGTCNNTCTGATCTTCGACGTTTGTTTGAACTACGACTTCGCCATATTTTCCGTCCCAAAACTTCCTGAAAGCTTCGACTCTTCGTTTCAATTCTTTTGAATAAGTTAGTTTTCCGTTTTCAATCTTGGACTCTGTATCCATTCCGCAAACGTTTTCTCCAATGACTATGCTTACACCTGACAGGGCAGCACCTATAGCTAAGCCATCCCAATGCACTCTGGCAACATCCGTTGATCCGAATGCACCAGTCATTATTGGAAGTTTGAGAGGCACTCCGCCAATTTTGGTTTCCGTGCTTGCATTCGGAAATATTGCTGCTTCAGAGCTTTCCTCTATTCCACGAACCTCAAAGACGCTGGCTTGGATGTTGAAGTGCGACCAATCTAGGTCATAGTCTTTCAGAGATCCAGCAGTACTAGTCCCATATTGTGAGGGTTCAGGATAAAGTGCTTCACGTCCCCTGAAAGCCGATAGACTGATTTCACACATTACTGGACAGTCGTGAATACAAATTGGGCACATTCCACTGACTGTGCTAGTGTCTTTCACCCGTGTTACTGTTCCAACTGTCGATTTCCCATTGAGATATGAGCTATTTTTTTGTACGCGTTCACTCAATTCTACATGTCTCCTTGACGTTTGTTCATTTTCGGGATTCTCCTGCTAAATCCCCTNNCTTCCAGCTGCTGTTCACAAGTGCTCTCCAACCGTTTTGCGTTGCTGTAAACAGCCTGCGCAGACACATTCGAAAGGAAGGTTTCTTGTTGCACATGATTCCATGTACCTGCAATCGATGCAGGGGAAATCTCTGCCACAAACAATGCAGTTTTGAGTAAACTCCACCTCTTCGACCTTTAGAATTTCTGCAATCTTTGTAGTTAATTTCTCGATTTGGTTGCAGCTTCCAATGCTGAAAGTTCTCTGATCTCTATCGTATTGTAGCCCCAGTCTTAAGAGTGAGATGAACTCCTCCTTCTCGACTCGAGGAAGACGTATTGCTTGTCTGTTAAGAACCACCATTTCAATCTGCCCGGCTAGAATTTGTTCATTTTTGNNCAAGCATGAGTTTTATAAAAGGTATGAAATCTTCTTTGGCGCAGTTGCGCGAAACGTGACATTTCTGCCCTATTTTTCCGCAGATGCCTTCAAGCTTGATCCTTTTGCTTTTGGTCCAAAAAAGTGTGATCACCCTAATTGGAGGTGAAATCAGCGTGAAGGCTTTATGTGGCTCATTGGAGACTGCAGCTGCCTTGGACAACAAATTATAGAAATATTTCAATAGATGCCAGTTCTCGATTCCAATCCTACCCCTATATACGTCAGCTTGAGAGATCAGGTCATATGCCAACGCAAGGTCTTGTTGACCAGTATATCTCAAGGGTATATTATCACTTATTGCCATCACAAGATCATCATAATCCACGTTCGAGCGCCACAAGATATTTGATGCATCCAGAAGAGACTCTGCTGAAAAGTAACTTCTAAGCGTCTCATCCATACTGAAATCTTTGTTCCGTGCACTCAAGGCCAAAGTATCTTGGAGTGCAAGCGTCCTTGAGCCTTCGGCAAGGCTTTGCAGGTCATTTATTGCTGAACGAACATCTCCATTGCTGTTCTGTGCTATTCGCTCCAATGCCTCAAACTCGGCTTCTATGTTCTCATTCTTGCAGATCTTCTGGAGAGTAACTATTATCAACGGTATCCTAACTTGCTGGAACCGTATAAGCACTGAGACTTTCTTAAGCGGTCTAAGCTTTTGCAAATCCGGATTGTTTGCAGCCATGATTATGGGCACGCGCGCGTCTTCGATTATTTTGACAAGCGCTTTAACCCCTCCACGGTCTTCGTTGCCTGCGATTCCGTCAACTTCGTCCATGAAGAGAATGTTGCCCTTGCTTTCTGCTGAGAAACTATCCAAAGCAACGAACGATGTGGCTGGCGTAGCCACAGCCCTTATGGCTTTCTCTGACCGTGTGTCGCTGGCATTCATTCCTACTACTTTAAAACCAAACTCATCTGCAGCGGCACTGACTAACGTTGTTTTACCTACTCCAGGCGGACCATAGAGCAAGATCGCCTTTCGCGTGCGACGCCTATTTTTGACCCAATCCACAAATATTTTCTTTGCTTCTTCGTTGCCGATGATATCAGCTATTTTCTTGGGGCGATACTTCTCAACCCAGAGGAATTCCTCTTTCAACCACTTTCCCCTTTGACCTTGCCCATCTTGGCAAATTGGGCGAGTAATGCGCTCAATTGTATGTCGCTATTTGCTCCCTGAGTCAAGCGATAATCGAACTCGCCGATTACGTTTGACAAGTCAGCTTTTTGTTCAGGCGTCAGCGAGGACATCTTGAACATTTCTCTCTGCATCTGGCGAACAATTTCGGAACCTGAGAAGCCAAAAGAACCCATAAGATCGTACATTATCCTTCTCGCCTCAATAAAATCGCCATATAGAGCTTTTCTAATCATCAGTTGCACCTGAATGGGGCTAGCTTCACCAATAACCTGCGAAACCGTCTTCTCATCAATCACTCCGTTCCTGTAGGCCGCAGCAGTTTGAAGTGCGTTGATTGCATGCCTCAGATCGCCCTCCGCATAGTCGACGATTCTTTCAGCGCCCTCATTAGTCAACGAGACCTTCTCTTTTGCTGCAATTTCACAAACATGCTCTATCATCGCGTTGCGATCCAGTCTCGAGAAGCGAAAAATGGCGCATCGACTCTGAATAGGTTCTATGATCTTGCCCGCTTGATTACAGATCAAAATAAACCTGGAAGTGCGAGAACTGGTTTCCATAATTCTTCTCAGCGCCGTCTGCGCTGGGCCAGTCATTTGATCACTTTCGTCCAATATTATCAAGGCGAAAGGGATGTTGCCAAAAGCTGCACGGCTATATCGCGAAAAATCTTTGATCCTATCCCTAACTGTATCTATGCCTCTCTCATCTGAAGCGTTCAGCTCTAGAGTGAAAGTCCTCCAATTTTGACCGAACAACTCTCGCGCAATACAGAGCGCAACTGTTGTTTTGCCCGTTCCCGGGATTCCCGCCAAGAGCAAGTGAGGCATGATCCGGGGGTTTCGCATGAAATTCTTAAGACTTTCAATGACATCTTTCAGACCTACGACTTCAGCGAGTTTCTTTGGGCGATACTTCTCGACCCACATAACTGATTCTTCTTCAGCTACCATAAACAACCCTCAAGTAAAGGCACATCTTAACGTGTTAGCTGGACTAAATTTACTTTTCCGTGAGAGAACATCTGCAAATTTGGTTAAGAATCCGACCGATTCAAAACTAGTGGATTTTACTACCTTGAGAGATGTCCTTCTCTGCCTGCAATACAACTACTTTGCCATTGCCATCATCCGCTGCGAGAATCATACACTGAGACTCAACACCCATCATCTTTCTCCTTTGAAGATTGAGCACGAAGGCACATTTCTTCCCCACAAGTTCCTCAGGCTTATACCACTGAAGAAGCCCTGCTACTGCTTGTCTTCTCTCCTCTCCAAAGTCAACGATCATTCGTATTAGGTTTCTTGAACCTGGAATCTGGTTTGCCTCTGCAATCTCCCCAATTCGCAAATCCAGTTTTTGAAATTCATCATAAGCAATTTCCATTATTGACAGCTACCAGATGGCTTTTTCACAAATCAAAACTATTAAGTTTTCTCATATAAGAGGTGTTTCTTGCAACTGGTGCTTGTGTTTCAACGCAATTTCATGCGCCTTACGCAAAGGCTCCGGGATTCGACCACTGCGGGTGCAGTGCTTCACGATTTCGACTGCCCTTCTCAATGAGATAAGGTGCCCAACACTGACGTAGACTGGTTTTGCGCAATCAACGGTTTTCACTATAGACCCCACAATTTTCCCCTTGTAGCTTAAAAGAACCTCCTGATTATTAGAGA
Organism: Candidatus Bathyarchaeota archaeon; assembly: GCA_013330975.1. Lineage (GTDB taxonomy): Archaea > Thermoproteota > Bathyarchaeia > Bathyarchaeales > Bathycorpusculaceae > UBA11855 > UBA11855 sp11852u. The sequence continues at coordinate 2,252 of DUHG01000165.1, read as the reverse complement.
CGGGTTCGCCCACTAGTCTACTTTTCGCCACGCCAATTGTTGGTTTTCCAATGACAAGACCAAGATGGCTCGCAAATCCGCAATTGTATGGGTGAGCAATTCCATGGCCATCAACAAGGAAAGCATCAGGCTGACTCTTCAGTTTTCTTATGCAAGCAGTAGTAGCCGGTGTCTCTCTGTATGCTAGTAAAGTTGGAAAGTAAGGTACTTTTGCCTCACAGATTGCCGTTTGAGATTCAACGCATTTGAATGAGTGATAATCTAAAACAGAGACGGCCCCAATGGCTGTCTTCTCAGTGTAAGCAACATCGACACCTGCAACGATTTTGGGTTCATAAGGAAAACTATCTTCAGCTATGATCTTTTTGGCCAGACATTTTTGTGCTCTGTGCGCTTTTGAAACTGAAAAACCATGCACGAGGACTTTGATTTTGTCCGTCGGTTTGTCCTTCTTCTCAAGTCTTCTTTTTGGTAGCGAGCTCAAATTTCTTCAGATAGTCCTCCAGAGACTTTCTTCGAACTTCCTGCGTGATATCTCCTCGTGTCGTCTCTATTATTCGACGTGCAATATCGCTTTTCCTTCTTAAACCGGGCACAAGCATGTAGGTTTCATCTAGCGTTAGAAGCTCTACGAAAATCTCGTCCATGATGCGAAGACATTTTTCACCTTTCTCAACGTTACCTTCGCGCAAGGCATCCAGTGACAATCGCCGGAACTCGCCTATGACGTCTGCCAGCCCAAGCACGTAATCAACGGGGGGAACATTGATTTCTTTTGGTGATGGAATTTTGTCTTCTTTGGTCATTTCCAAGAAAATATTTGCTTCAGAGTACTCCTGAAGAGCGGCGCTGAACATGCCACCATAAACGACATCCGGGTAATCATTGGAAAGACTCTGAAGGTCTGAAATCAATTGCTTTGCCTTCTCAATTGTCACTTCAGCTTCCTCAAACCTTTTCTGGTGAATAAAAAGTATTGATTGTTTAGAGAGGCTTGTCACCTTTCGAATATTCTCATGTGCATTCCCTCGAACTTTTTCTTTCAGCATTAGATCCGTTTTCACTTTTCTCAGAACCTTCTTAAGAGCTGCCAAGGATCCTACCACGTAATGCTTAACTCATCTCTAGCTATTTATTTGTTCTCAGAAGCTATTTCCCATCGAATCTTTTTGCTTCCGCTCTTCTACTCAGCAAGACCACTCGACTATCAGCTGATTCATCCAAAACTTTGTACCCTGTTTCGTCCGACAAACGTGAAGCGAATTCACAAACCTCTCTGTGACTGGGCATGTGCTCAAAGCCCAAGCGGAGATTCGAGAATCCGACGTGCATGTAGGCTTTGGCTTCGATATACGTTGGGTTAGCTTTCTCCATTAGTCTGGCGTATTCTCCAGCATTTTCCATGTTCATTCCTTTAACTAGCGTCATTCGAGCAACTGTCGGACATCTGAAACATTGTAACAACTCGAGTGTATCATTGAGCTTTGCCCATGCTTTTTCTATTTGTGGGCGGCAGGCTTTCCTGAAAACTTCCTGGTTTGGTGCACAAACCGAAACATAGAGTTGTGTTGGCTCCTGTTCCAATTTAGCAAGTCTGTTTGGGTTTGTTCCGTTTGTCACCAGGAACGTGGTGAAGTTCTTCTTATGAAACTCCTGAATCAGCTCTCCAAGCGGTTCGTAGAGCGTAGGTTCTCCAGCCAAGCTTATTGCAGCATGCCTAGGCATAAGTGCTTCTCTTAGCCTTCGCCAGTCAACCTGAGTGTTGCCCTTGTAGCCACTTAGTATTCTCTCCTGAGCCTTTAGACTCCCTTCAAGAATTCTTNNATGGAGGGTGTCATCTGGATGCATTGGTGACTCTTTATTCCATAGAATTTTGCCTTGTAGCATGATCTTCCATGGGTCAGGGACTCATTGAGCCATTTACACCTCTTAACCGCTGAATGATTTCCGATAAGATGATATTTCTGCTTCTTCAAGACCTGCAGAAGAGACTGAGGGATTTTGGTTTCCAAGGTTTCATTGCTCTATGCTTTGTGTTTTGAAATCAGACTANNACTCTTGGGGAGAATCTACCAAAAAGGAGAAGCATGTTTGAAGAAAGAAGCCGTCGTGTTGACTCTACTCATGTTGATCAGCATTTCCTCGCTCACTCCCTTCTTAAGTGTTTCAGGACAACTTGGGGTAAACATATACTTGGTTACCCCGACGGGTGGAGTGGCAGGTCAACTGGTTAACCTTCAGGGAACGATAGA
>DUHG01000157.1 GCA_013330975.1 Candidatus Bathyarchaeota archaeon | reverse complement strand
GCTAACGTTTGGAAAACTCGCGTATTTCGCTTTGCATACTTGAACCATTTCTTCAGCATAATCTATGGCGGTAACGTTACCGGTTTTGCCAACAGCTTTGAGCAAAAAAGGGATTAGAATTCCTGTTCCTGTGCCCACATCAAGAATTTTCTGGCCTGGCTTCAAATGTAGATCTAATATAAGGCGCTCAACGAAATCTAGTAATTCTTGAGTTTGGAAGCGTTCGTCCCAATTTCCTGCAGCANNGCATGGAGTCCTGCCCAGCCAAGAGCACCTCCAGCTGTTTCCAAAACTGGTCCTGCCATAAAGAAAGATCCGATTATATAGCCTGCCAAGGCTGCTGAAGCTACTGAAACCATCATCATGCTGCCGATGGTGTAGGTTTTCTTTGCAAAGCACCTATTATATCCAGCTAATGCCAGTATTATATCAAAGAAGAAACTGGCAGCTGTAAACCCCAGAAAGTGATATGGATTAGCGACTAGTGCAAAGTTAATGAGTGTAGCAATTGCACCGATGATTGTTATCGCCCCGAATTTTCTTATCCACCAAGCTGCAAGTATGAGAACTGAAAAGCCCACTATGTCGCAGAAGAATGGAACATGAAATATACTGAAGAAGATTGGCGCAAAGATGGAATTTAATATTCCCCAAAGNNATTTTTGAAAAAGGTAACACTTAAGCCTATTTAATCTTTTTCATGCTGAAAACAAGAAGATCAAGGATACGCGATGAGATAGGGCGTCTCTATTTGTCGCGCAGAACCTTGGGAATGTAAGCACACTGAGGGTCTGAGCCCATAATGTCGCCCGTTAGAAAAAGTGCAGAGGTTCGACATCCCCCGCATATGTCTTTGTATTCGCATAATCCGCACTTGCCTTTTAGGTTGCTTCTATCCTTGATCCTGGTGAAGAAATCATTTTCTTGCAGTCTGTCCCATATACTCTGGAGCGACTGACTCTTGACGTTGCCAAAGCGGTAGAAGTCATTGTAGCTGCAAGGTATAGCATCGCCATTTTCCGCTATGCTCATGAACTTGCCAAAGAAGCAGCGTCCAAGAAAGAAGTTGTTGAACCAGTTATCCCAATCAGCAATGCCGCGCTGTTTTGCGACACGGGCGTAAGCTGGGTAATAGACGTTAATTGCGGGTTTTCCTTTGTACAATGACTGCAGATCGAAAAGCTTGTTCCATGCCCATTCGTTCTGCTGCGATGAAGGACAAGCTTTCACGCTTGTTTCGTCTTTGCTGTAGGGAATCATGCCGTGGTAGATGACCCATCGAGCACCGTGCGCCTCGGCCAAATCTAAAACATCAACAAAATCCTTTTCGTTAACGTTCGTTACTGACGCGTTAACATTAGCTAAGGTGTACACAAGACAGTTCAGCAGTTTTTCGCGTGAAAGCCTTTCAATCGACTTTACGGCTGCAGTGTACGCACCCTTCCCACGTACCAAATCGTTTGTCGCCTCTGCGCCATCTATGCTAACGGACACTTTCACTTCGTTTTTGACTATGTGTTCGAAGGCTTTGTCGTCAAGGAGACGCCCGTCGGTGATGATGCTTGCATTCAGCCCAGTCTTGCGAGCATATGCTATTACATCGAAGAGGTCTTTCCGCAATAAGGCTTCTCCTCCAGTTATCCCAAAAAAGCTTGCACCAAACGCGTAAGCCTGATCAACAATTCTCTTTGCTACCTCAGTGTTCACTTCATCATGAGCTGCTGGTTTTCCCGCAGATGCGCAATGTACGCAGTTGTAATTACAGGTGAAGGTGCATCGCCAAGGCAAAATGTGCAATGGTCCTTTTCTCTGCATAGTTAGCTAAACCTCATTCTTAACCCTACAATTGTGCAGTTTTAGTTCATATTCCATAGAGGTTCCCAACGCTGTTCCAGACGAAAGCCTCAGGCAACGCTTTCGCTATGGCAAGCATTCCTCTCCAACCAGTGCAATGCGAAGGCACTATCAGTTCAGGGCTTATTCGTGTCAGTTCTTTAACAGTCTGAGTAATTCTTTTCTCATTTTCTCTGCCAGCAAGATGAAAACCTCCAATCACCGCGTACACATCCTCAATTCCAGAGATTCGCTTTGCATATGTTATCGTGTTGATAATTCCTGCGTGGGCACAGCCTGAGATGACCACCAAGCCCTTTCCTGCAACGTTGAAGACTATTGCACGATCATCCCAAATCAAAGGTTCGGGTTCCCATGACCCGTTTATGAGGGTTCTGTGCTGCATGAACCCTTTTTCAAAACTTGTTTCCTGAGGAATTTCGCCTGTTACGAGAAATGCCTTGTCAGCAAACAGACATGGTTGTTTGATGCTGATAAGTTGAGCCAACCTTAGTTGTTCCTTGGCTGGGAATTTTGGGTAGGCCCGTATTGTTCCATCACTGTTTGCAACTCCTCTTGTTCTGAACATATCCTCGTGAACGATGACTGGCAGATCAGCTCGGTTTATTTTTCTTAGTATGGAGATGAGACCGCCGAAATGGTCGTAATGCCCATGCGATAGGATAACGTATTTTACTTCGTTGAGTTCAATGCTCATCCGCCTAGCGTTCTCAACGACTCCATCAGAGCTGTTGCCGGTGTCAAATAAGATGGTAAATTTCTTTCTGCCGCGTATAACGCGAATAAGCATCGAGAATCCATGTTCAGCAAAAGGCAATTCTGAATGTGTTCTTGTCCATTTCTCGCCATATCGCTTCTTTGTCCATTGTCTGAAGGATTGAACCTCTCTCTTGTTGATTGTTGAGAGAAAATCTATCGAGTTGTCAACTAAGCTTGTTAGCTCTAGCCCGTCAATTTGTAAAATCGCAAAGTGCCTAGGCGCAACAGTGCTCATGTCCTTGCTTCCAAGCTAAAGGGAACCTTTGTACTGGGTCGTTGTTGGGCATCCGACGCACTTCTGAGTTTCGTATCGCTTGCATGGGTCACAGTCAACGTTGCAGGGTGTCATTGCCCTTTTTTTGTGCGCTAGTGCCTCTCTTATTTGAAGAAAAGGCGAAAAATACATGTCACTTATTGGGTAGAATTCTGACCTGCGTATGCCCCTGCTGCACCTCAATGAACATTTCTCCATGGATATGCTCTCGAGTGTCTCTTGAGTTTCTGCGACGACAAGCGCAATCAGGTTGTAGCCGCCAACCGTTTTGAATATCTGGATCACTCTTGGGCATTCCTCGAATCGATCAAGTAGTTCCTGCATCGCTTCTGCACTCTCCATCTCTAGCATTACAATTGCTGGATGAAGCCTAAGCGCGCTTGGATTAACTAAAGCTGAAACCCTAATCGTACCTTTACTCAGAAGTTTTTCTAGTCTTTTCTTAGTTCCCATGCTTGTAAATCCAACCACTTTGGCCAGTTCTTGCAAAGTGGTTCGTCCGTCTGCTTGAAGTTCTGAAATTATCTTCTTGTCAATCTCGTCCAAACGATTCTCCCGTTTATTTTATAAACGCAAAGTATTAATAAAGTTTACCTGTTATACTACAAACGCGTTTAATATATTCGAGGAGTAAAATCTTAAAAAAAATAAGAGTATGCAGGGTGGATAAGCCCAATGGTGAGATACATTTTATTTTAGAGGACCCCCCGTCCCCTGAACTTTCTGATTGCTTCAAAGATTCTGACCTGGTAGAAATCAAGAGGCTTTGCAGAAAAGAAGCAGAAAAAACACTGCTCCTAATTCGCGAAGAATAGAAACTCGGAGGTGGAGAAAATAATCAAAAACTGCAAAGAGAATAAAGATCCGTTGCGTGTTGTTCCCCATGCACAGGGGTTTCATTTCTACACGACCGTTGGGAACTATTGTGGAGTAAGCGCGCGCAGTTTGGAGGAATTTGCAAATGCACTTCGGTACATATGTTATGAAGCATTAATTTTTCATTTTGAGCGGGGAGATTTTCAGAACTGGATAAGGAGTGTAATAGGTGACGATGAACTGGCCCAAAGAATAGATGACATAAAAATGTGTGAGCGACATCTGGCAGCTGAAAGCTGCAGGAAAGAAATTGAAGACGCCGTAAGAATCCGGATACTCCAGTTGGAAGTGGCTAACAGTCCTCTTTGCATTGGTATATAGAAATGTGAGGCATCTATGAAGGTTGAAAGGATCTCGAAGAATTAGAAAGAAGCTCGAAATAAGACCAGTTCAGCCTGTATAGAAAAACAAATCAAAAACCAATTGCATAGGCTAACAACTAGATATAGGTGGATGAAATGCCAAAGGTTGAGGTTGACTGGACTAAGTGTAACGGGTGTGGGGCTTGTGCTGATAATTGTCCCGCTTTGGTCTTTGAGGTTCAAGAACTCCCGGATTACACGGACTCAAAGAAATCCGTGTCCGTCAGAGCAGATGACTGTGTTCTCTGCATGACGTGCGTTAGTTCGTGTCCAACTGGCGCCGTTACAGTGGAAGAGAAATAATTCACTCAATTAATTAGAGCAACTTGCGGTTTGAAAGTGAGGTTAGACAGATTGACAAAAACGGATGATGTTTTGTTCGAACTGAAAATGGCTTTTGTTGCGTTCCTTAATAGTTTTTTTCCCTTTGAATATGAAAACAAAACCTACCGTCTAGTCAACAATTACGTGGCGTCACCTTGGATTAGATGCGATGTGTGTAGAAACTATCCGACAAAGGACGTCTCAGTAATAAGGGGCTGTAACGGTCAAGAACTGCATGTAGGAAACAAATGCATAGACCAAATAACAAACCGCAGAGTATCAGAATGGTTTAAGAAGTTCAAAACGAAACGCGACAACGTTACCAAAAACAGGAAATTCATTGATGACGTCACTTCAATATTGACCGCTAACAAGAACAACGAGCTTCCCGTCGAGATACCAGAAAACGACGTAGAAAAATTACAAAAGGCTTTAGATCGAATGTGCAATGGGTTTAACCTTACTAGGAAACAAGAGGGTCTGGCTGAATGTTACATAAACATGAGTGGGGCTAAATCGAGGAAATGTCGCGGGTTCATGTCACGGCAACTCTATGCGCCCGAATAGAAGGGTCTTCAAGCATCTAAACTTGAAGCCAGATGTTGGAGCTCGAAACGAGCCATGATTGCGTATTTGCCTACGATTTCAACCCGCGTGATTGAAGTGTTGAAAGCACAAGAGGAAGGGGCGACTAAACTGGACTGGAAGGGTATGGTGATTTCAAGAAAAGTTAGATTGACAAGAGATACTCTGAACCTTCTGAAAGTCTTTTATTGATAGCGTTGCTTTTTAGTTTATTTTATAAACAATAAGTATTAATATTATTTAGGTAGTAAACTACATACTCGTTAATCGGTGAAAAAATGACAAGCACAACGAAGCAGGTAATTGTCGCTGAAGAATGCGACGGAAAATGCGGTTCATGCTCAACATTAGATGTCTGCAATGATCGGAGAAAGCAACAGTATGAGCAAGAACAGAAACTAAGATTGAAACTGAGCAAGATCAAGCACAAAATTGCTATCATAAGCGGCAAAGGTGGGGTTGGAAAAAGCACCGTAACCGCAAATCTTGCTGTGGCATTCGCTATGGCGGGCCACAAGAACAAAGTCGGTGTTCTTGACGCTGACATTCATGGTCCATGCATCCCCAAGATGTTAGGTTTGAAAGGACAAACACTGATAGGTGGTCCTGCTGGAATGTTGTTTCCAGTTATCAGCAAACTGGGATTAAGAGTTGTATCAATGGATTTTTTGCTTCCAAATGATGAGGCACCAGTTATTTGGCGCGGTCCATTAAAAATGAGAGCCATCCAACAATTCCTTTCTGACATAACGTGGGGAGACCTTGACTACCTATTTATTGACCTTCCGCCTGGAACTGGGGACGAATCACTAAGCGTCATGCAGCTAATTCCAGAGATGGACGGCGTGGTAATAGTGACGATTCCCTCCGATGTTTCGCAGGCTATTGTTAGGAAAGCTGTCACTTTTGCAAGACAAATGGGAGTGCCAGTAATCGGCATAGTCGAAAACATGAGTGGTTTTGTTTGTCCAGACTGTGGAGCAAAGGTTAACATTTTCAGAGTTGGTGGAGGAAAGAAGATCGCTGAAGATTTGTCGGTTCCTTACCTCGGCAGCATTCCGATAGATCCCAACATCTGCATTGACTCAGACAATGGTGTGCCATTCGTGGCTGGAAAAACAACTTCGCCTACAACCGAAGCTTTTGCAGAGATTGTCAGGAAAATTGAGCACTTCACAGAAGAACCTAAATCAGTTTCGTTGAAGGCGCACATAATTAAAAAAAGTGCAGATTGAAACTACCAACTTACAGTATTATGGCTTAATACCCCAAAGGATCATGAGAAAATGAAAATATGTGTGAGCGCAACAGGAAACAATTTGGAAGCACAGGTAGACCCTCGATTCGGAAGAAGCCTCTACCTTGTGATTGTGAACTCTGAAACCATGCAGTCTGAAGCCATTCCAAACATGGCTGCAGGCGCAACAGGCGGTGCAGGGATTCAAGCAGCTCAAATGATAGCGAACATAGGCGTAAAAGTGGTCATAACCGGGAATGTTGGACCTAACGCCTTCGGAGCGTTGTCAGCAGCTGGAATGGAAATTATAACTGGTGCATCTGGAACTGTCAAAGAAGTTGTGGATAAGTTCAAGAAAGGGGAATTGCAGAGAGCTGGCGGACCTACAGTTGGCGAGCATTTCGGAATGGACAGAGGACAAGGTAGAGGAGTATGGAGGATTCAATGAACCTAAGCCGTGGAGAAAATAGGAAGCTAAGTCCAATGAAGGAGGTGAATAAATGACAGATAGAGTAATAGTTCCCGCAGAGGATCAAAAGGGCTTGAACGCCCGTTTGGCAGAGCATTTTGGAAGAGCTCCTTATTATGCAGTTGTTGACTTTGACGAGAATGGTGAAGTTGCAAACGTCAAAACTGTTGCAAATGTTGGCGAGCACGCAGGCGGAATGGGTTATTCGCATGACAACCTTCTACAATACCAACCGAAGGCCATCATAGTCTATGGTATGGGACCAAGGGGGCTAACTACCTTCCAAGACGCGGGCATAGCAGTGCTGAAAGCCAATGCAAACACCGTAAGCGAAGTGGTTACAGCGTACAAAGCAGACAAGCTCTTGGAGCTTACTGAAGGGTGCGAGCGCGCTCATCACCACGAACACGACCATCACCACTAAGCAGGAATCAGATACTCCAAGCAACAGATATGGAGGTGAAAAAACGTCAAGGAAACTGTCAGAAGAAGAACTGAAACTGATGACTGAGTCAGGATACTCAAAGAAAGCCATAGAACTGTACGTAAACAACGTCAACGTAGGAACAATGCAGAACCCCAGCACCATTACAACCTTTCTTGGACCATGCGGTGACCTTATAAAACTATACCTAAGAATCAATGAAAAGGAAATCATAGAAGAAGCAAAGTTCTACTACTTGGGCTGCCCCGGGTCAGCTGCTTCGGCATCCGCAATGACCATGCTCCTAAAGAACAAGACCCTCAGTCAGGCGAAGAGACTGACGGAAAGCGACATATTGGCTGAGCTTGGCGGATTGCCAAAGTCAAAGCGTGAGTGCGCTACTCTCTCTCTAAGGACACTGCGAAAGGCAATTGCCGAGTATGAGCGCGCACAAGGGCAAGCAGAAATATAGCTGATAAGAGTCTCCTGACGCTTTTCACTCAAATTCTGTTGAGGATGTTGTAATGATTGTTTCTATTGCTAGTGGAAAAGGCGGAACCGGAAAAACATCCGTAGCCGTAAACATGGCTCTTTCATTGGGCAAAGTTCAACTTGTAGACTGCGATGTCGAGGAACCGAATGCCCACATACTTCTGCACCCAATCCTACACAAAACGGAACTTGTTTACAATCTGATTCCGCGCATAGACAAGGAATTGTGCACTTATTGTAGAGAATGTTCCAAATTCTGCCAGTACAACGCCATATTTGCAGCTTCAGAGAAGGTACTCGTCTTTCCGGATCTATGTCATAGCTGCGGTGGATGCGCCATGGTATGCCCCAAGAAAGCAATTAGCTGGGAGAGGCATAGAACAGGGACTCTGAAGTTTGGCTCGGTTGGAAACTTGGAGCTGGTCTATGGTGAACTTCAAGTGAGCAAACCCATGGCAGTCCCAATCATAAAAGCAGTGAAAAAAAAGATTAAAAAGGACGGATATGTAGTTCTTGATTCTCCGCCTGGAACCTCCTGTCCTTTCGTGGAAACCGTTCGCGGCAGCGATTTTTGTGTTCTCGTGACTGAACCCACGCCCTTTGGACTGCATGACTTTAAGATAGCCGTAGAAGTATTGAGAAAAATTGCTGTTCCTTTCGGAGTCATCGTCAACCGTGCAGGCATAGGTGACCAAAGATTATATGATTACTGCAAGAAAGAGAACATCCGCATACTTTTGGAAATTCCCTATCAAAGAAGAATAGCTGAGCTCTACTCCAAGGGCGTTCCTTTCAGCTTGGAAATGACCGAATGGGAAGAGAAATTCCAAGCGCTCTTCAAAGAAATTGCAGTGTTGGTTGGAAAATGAAGCAGTTAACGATTCTAAGCGGCAAGGGCGGCACTGGTAAAACATCGATAGCTGCCTCCTTCGCTGTTCTAGCAGAAAATGCTGTTGTAGCAGATTGCGATGTTGATGCGCCTGACCTTCATATGCTCTTGCATCCCGAAGTAATCGAGACGCAGCAGTTTAGAGGACCCAAGGTTGCAGTTATCAACGAAACAGAATGTATCCGATGCGGATTATGTAAAGAGAAATGTGTTTTCAGCGCTGTCACAGATGATTTGAAGATTGACGCTGTCGTCTGCGAGGGATGCAACGTCTGCAGCATCGTTTGCCCAGCAAAAGCAATTTATCTGACTGAAAGAATTTCTGGAAGTGCATACGTTTCAAAGACAAAATACGGCTTCATGTCGCATGCAATACTTTATCCAGGCGAGTCTAACTCAGGAAAACTTGTCACCCTCGTTCGGCAGAACGCCAAAATATTGTGCGAGAAAGAGAAACGAAATCTGATTATTATTGATGGTTCTCCAGGAATTGGCTGCCCTGTTATCGCTTCTATTACAGGTGTGGATGCTGCGTTGGTTGTTACGGAACCGACCCTGTCGGGCATTCATGACCTTGAAAGGGTCTTGGAACTGCTGAATCACTTCAACGTAACTCCTTTTGTCTGCATTAACATGTATAACGTAAATGTGGAAAATGCTAACAAAGTCTTGAGCTACTGCAGAGGAAACGGAACATGTGTTGTCGGCGTTATTCCCTTTGACTCCATGGTTACTCAGGCAATGGTCAACGGAAAAACTGTTGTTGAATACTCTTCCGAAAGCGCTGTATCAGAAGAAATGAAGAGTATGTGGGAGAAGCTAGCTGCATTCCTGGATCTTGACGAATAGTGGCACCACAATTGCTCAATTCCTCAGAGCAATACTTCAAAATAGATTAAAAAGAAAGATTGGGGGTTTATTTTTTGAGTTGGTTTAGTCTTTCCTGAATTCTCTTGAGTGTTTCCTGCATGGACTTTAACTGGTCTTCTATCATGATTTTTTGTTCAACTAAAATGGTTGCTTCATCTTCAGGATTTGTCGGTGGCACTGCTCTGTATGGTTCGTACATGTACCAGCATGCCCCTCTGCCGTAGAGCCAGCCAGGTCTTTCCCATGGTGGCAAATTGCTGTATGGTCCTCTTCCAGGCCAAGGACCTGCTGATCCTCTTCCTCTCCATCCCATTTTCAAATATCACCTCTTCGAGCCATATTTCTGTGTCTATGCACACAATTAATTATGTGATAATGCACAGAAATATATAAGAGTTCCGCTAAACACTAAGCCAGATGAAAACCCAATGCGATCCAAAGAAGAAATCAGAAAAATGCTAGAAGCTCTTGAGAAAGAGCATTTAACAGAGGGACCTTTCACGGAGAGACAAAACATCGCGAGAATAGCAGCAAGAAAAGCGATGGAGTGGGTTCTTGAGGATAAAGATAGCCCACTTACATATTGAGTGAATAAGCAATAAGAACAAGCCAGGAGAATGAGGGAAAGTGTGGCGACGCAGAAACAGATGTGGCAGAAGAGGACGATTCCCAAAACCAGTTACGTTAGGGATCAACACATCTGTGGAAAACTTCACGCCCTCCCCGCAGAAAAGTGGGGACCCCATCTTCATGGAAGTGGCCGAACTAGAAGCCTTCAGACTCGTTGACATGGACGGGCTATCGCAAGAGGAAGCCGGCCAAAGAATGAACGTCTCAAGAGGAACGATTTGGAGACTGGTTCAAAGTGCAAGAAAGAAAACTGCTCAAGCTTTGACAGAAGGACGCCCCCTGCAAATTGCAGGAAACCAATCCTCGGACGAAAGATCAACCAACTTGGGCTGAAGAGTTTTTCTAGTAGGCTAAATGGCTAATGAAGGTGTAATTTGGAAAAGATGAGTTTATTTTTTAAACACAAAATATTAATAATGTATAGCAGGTAAACTACTCCAAAATTGGAGGCTTATTTATGACTAGCAAGAACGTGCACGTAAAAATCGGCGAACTAAAGACCAATATTGGGCAAATCAGAAACCTCGAACTCTCCATTGGAAAAATTGTAGACGATTCATGGGCCGAACCAATGGGACCAACACCTATGCCTAGTCTAACCACCCTGCGAAATTGGGATATGAAACTTCTCAACAAATACAAACCCTTTTACATGCCAGATTGCGACCTCTGTTGCCTCTGCACCTACGGCAAGTGTGACCTGACCGCAGGAAAGCGCGGAGCATGTGGATTGGACATCGGTGCCCAGTCATCGCGTATTGTACTTTTAGCTTGCAGCATTGGTGCTGCTACCCATACAGGACACGCTCGCCATGTGGTCGATCATTTAATCGAAAAGTACGGAAGACGTTATCCGCTGGATGTGGGTGGTCTGAACGTTAAGGTTGAAGCTCCAGTAACTCGACTTGTCACTGGAATAAAGCCTGAGACTCTCGGAGACCTAGACGAAGTTCTAGAATATTGCGAGAAACAGATCACACACCTACTATCCACTGCCCACACAGGTCAAGAAGCCAGTAATCTGGATTTTGAATCCAAGGCTTTCCATGCGGGCAGGATCGACCAAGTGGGGATGGAAGTCGCCGACATAGCTCAAATCTCCACATTGAACTTCCCGAAGGCGGACCCCGAAGCCCCCCTCATTCAAATGGGTATAGGAGCCGTTGACACTGCAAAGCCTGTTATAATGTGCATAGGCCATAACGTAGTCCCCTCCGTCGGAATTATCGATTACATGAAGGACAACAATCTCGCCGACAAGATGGAAGTTGTGGGCCTCTGCTGCACTGCCTTTGACAACACCCGATACTATGACAGAGCCAAAATCGTCGGTCCGATCTCATGGCAACTTCGTTTCATACGAGGCGGCTACGCTGACGTTGTTGTGCTCGATGAGCAATGTGTAAGAACAGATGCTTCCTTGGAAGCTGAACGTGTTAAAGCACCCGTTATCGCTGCCTCGGAGAAGAATTGCGTAGGCTTCATAGACCGCACTGACGATCCGGCGGACGAGGTAGTGGCTGACTTGGTGAACGGCAAGGTTCCAGGCGTTTTGATTCTTGATCCTGAAAAAGTCGGTGAGGTTGCAGTCAAAGTGGCACAGAAAATCGCGCCAATTCGCAAAAAGGTTAGTGTTCTTCCCGAAATCGAGGAAATCAAAGCCCTTGCTAAGACCTGCAGACACTGCAACATGTGCCAGAGAAGCTGCCCGCAAGACCTTAAAATCCCCGCAGCCCTCAAAGCCGCAGCCGAAGGTGACATTGCACTCCTTTCTGACTTGTACGAGGAATGCATAGGTTGCGGACGCTGCGAAGAAGCATGTCCCGTCAAATTGCAGATACATAGCTTCATCGTCAAGGCTGGAGAAAAAGCCATGACAGAAGAGAAGAACTTATGTCGTTCAGGCAGAGGCGCAGTCCAAGACATAGAAATACGCAATGTTGGTAGTCCCATCGTCTTAGGCGAAATCCCGGGTATACTTGCAGTAGTGGGCTGTGCTAACTATCCACACGGGGGCAAAGACGTCTACGACATATGCCGAGATTTCGCTCTCAGACGATTTATAGTGGTCACATCAGGCTGCTCAGCAATGTCTGCAGGCAGCTACAAGAACGAGGAAGGCAAAACTTTATACGAGGAATTCCCAGGCGGATTCGAAGCTGGAGGCGTACTTAACGTAGGCTCCTGCGTAGCAAACTCGCACATTGCAGGCGCTGCCATCAAAGTGGCAAACATCTTTGCCAAACGTAACCTACGAGGTAACTATGAGGAAATAGCTGATTACATACATAACCGTGTAGGCGCCGTGGGTTTAGCATGGGGTGCATACTCACAGAAGGCAGCTTCGATTGCTTCTGGCTTTTGGAGTTTGGGCGTTCCAGTGCTTGTTGGTCCGCACGGCAGCAAATACCGACGTATGCTTTTAGGCAGAGCAGACAAGCCTGAGAACTGGGAAGTCTACGACGCTCGCAAGGGCAACAAGGTCAACGTTGGACCCGCGCCTGAACACCTGTTCCAAACAGCTGAGACAAAACAAGAGGCCATGGTGGCGATAGCAAAATTATGCATTAGACCTAACGATACGTGGAAAGGACGCAGCATAAAGCTCTCACACTATATTGATCTGCACAGGCGTTTGTACGGAACAATGCCAAAAGATTTGCACCGGTTCGTGCGAACGATGTCTGATGTCCCCATGACCATGAAAGACGAATTCACAAAGATACTAGAAGCTAAGGGCTGGACGGAATCAGTTATCCCTGATCCGACTCTGCTTCGTAGAATGGTACGTAAAAAGAAGGAGTGAGAATGAAATGTCGTGTGAACCATGGCAGTGTGCAGAAATAGCCGCCACAAAGAAAGCAAACCCAATCACCAAACCAGAAATAGCAGTAGCTATGATCAAGAAAGCTGCTCACCCCCTCCTTATTGTGGGCAGCAACTCAACCGAACGCGCACTACAAGGCAAACTACTGATTGACTACCTAATCGATTTCGCTAAGGTTTCCAAAGTCCCGCTTGTTGCTACTGCTCACATAGTGGGTGAATTCTCAAAAAGAGGTTATGAACTAGCTGATTTCATGTCTGCGATGGACATCGGTAACCTTCTTGTTGACCCAGAATGGCGAGGTATAGACGGCGAAGGACACCCTGACCTAGCACTGTTCGCTGGTTTGCCATATTACATGGAAAGTCTCATTCTGTCAGGTCTCAAGCACTTTGCGCCCTACTTAAAAACCATGACTTTAGACGACATGTATCATCCGCATGCTAGCTGGTCTTTCCCAAACATGACGCTAGATGACTGGGCAAACAACCTCAAGCTAATGGCTTCAAAATTTGAAGGATAAATGCCGAGTAAGACGCAAATAGCTAATCTTAAATTGTAAATATGCAAAGAAACAAATTGGTGAAAAAATGCCTAAAATTAAAGCAAAAGCAACATGGCTGGAAAATGTCCGCTCAGCAGTAGACAACCAAAGAACCCACAGCATTGTCTGCGATCTATCCACACCTGCAGGAGGAACAGACACCGGTCCAACAGCACTGGAACTCGCCATGATGGCGCTAGCCGACTGCGGTGTAACCATATTCGCTGATGTGTGTAGGAAAAGCAACATTCAGCCCAACAAAGTTGAAGTTACAGTGGAAGCCGACAAAGCGCCCGAATCACCCGCAGTAACTGGCGTAACCATGAAGGTCATCGTCGCCTCAAAAGCCCGAAAAGAACTCTTAGAAGCCGCCTGGAGACGCACAGAAGCAAACTGCCCCGTCCTAAATATCTTCAAAGATCCGACCCCAGTCAAAGTCGAATTCGAGAGCAAAACTGAGTAATTCTGAGCTGAGACTTCGACGAAAAACGCGTTAATAACACGCACTGCCAATGCAGAGTGAACATCCTTAGCTGAAGCTGGAGGGGTAGAGTTGGTAAAGACAAAACATGGAATGCTGACAGTCTTAGAAAAAAATATCGAACTTTTTGCCGGGGAAAAAACAAGCAAGAGAGTCGCGGAAGGCAGCGAAGAAATTACCGAGAAGACTGATAAGAGAAAGATGGCTGAATGGGTCAAAGCGGCGATGGAAAGATAGATGCCTTGGTCGATAAAGAAACAAGGGTTCAGATCATGGAGAACTGTGGCTACAATTGTGCTGGATCAATAAAAGAGTAATAGAGAAGGCTAAAGGCTAGGCGCAACAAGTTCAAAAACATTGACGAGTTCCTCGGAGCTGAACAGCGAAAACCTATGGCAGGAACTAGGCTAGCCAGAGAAGGGGAAACACTGTATAAGTTCTACAGGTCACAGGAGTTTACTAGACCGATGAGATGCTATTGCGCCTTATTGAGAGGTCTTCCAGACGATGAGAGAGTCTCGATTGCTTACTGCAACTACTCAAAGGCTTTTGTAAAAAAGTTTTGGGAAACCATTCTGGAAAGACCTGTTAGGATTGAACTCACAGAATCAGTCGTCAGTGGAGGCTTAGGACGCAAATTCTCAATTCACATATAGCGCTGGCCTCAATCAAACATTTGTGTTTATTTAATAAACATAATTCATAAAAATAGGTTGTTTATTAAACTAATTCTGCAGGCGTGCTGCGTAATCAACTAATAAGCATAATTAGTCATGGTTGGGAGTTTTCAATTGTGAGGCAGGGATTGGGTTCTGAACATCCGCTTTGCGACAGAATCCAGCTTCTCATGCTAATTCTGTTCTTTGCTGTTTGGGTAATTGATACATTGAGCTTTTTCAAATTCGGCTATTCAACTGTAATCTTTGAAGCCTTAGCTTTTCCAGTGCTTTTCGCAGGATCACTGCTGTTTTTCTGTCTCAGCTTTTGTCTGGTGTCAAAATCTCATAAGGTAGTTTTGGAGCAGGTTCGAGAAAAGCCTGAACTTGTTGATTCAGGAGTTTATGGCTGGGTTAGGCATCCCATGTATTTGGGAACACTGCTTTTTTGCCTATCTTTTCTTTTCATTAGCGGTTCACTTGCCTCAGGTATGATCTGGATCGCTTTCTTTATCTTTTATGACAGAATGGCAACTCACGAGGAAAACAGCCTAATCGGGATACTGGGAAACCAGTACATTAACTATCAGAGGAGAGTCGCTAAATGGCTTCCTGGATTGTGCTTTGCTGGAAAATTGGCAATAGGCAAGGTGTTTAAGAACGAGTAAGATGTCTTTACGAAGTCTTGGAATGAGTTGGGCCCCAGCGACAGTTTCAACTCTTCTGTTTTTCTCGCAAATAATTATTGGTATTTATCTATTGCCTGCAATTTCTCAAAATGAAGCATTGGCATGCTTTGGAGTGACATTGTATGTTTTGTCAGGCATAATCTTTGGAGTACTTCCTATATTCGAATTTCGCAAAAAGGGCGAGGTAAAGAAAGGGCAAAACTACACTCATACAACCAAACTTGTTGATACTGGAATATATTCTATCGTTCGGCATCCGCAGTATGTGACATACCTAATGTGGGCTATTGCGGGTATGCTGCTTTTTCAGCACTGGATTGTTGTTCTGCTGGGCATTCCCATATTTCCTTTGATGCACNNAGCAGACTGTGACCAGCTAGCAAAGTTTTCGTCAGATTGGTTGAACGGTGAGGAGAATCAAGTAGTTTTAGAAAGCAGTGTTCAAACAAACTGTTAGAGACTAGTCCTCATGGGGATTTTCCATAGATTGGCTTGCTTTTTCCTTTGTCCGGGGTTTCTAGCGCCTCCTATAATGGAATGCAATATCCATCTTTTTTTGTCTGCTTTAGTTGCCAGATGCTAATGAGCAATCGAAAAAAGTATATTTCCAAGAACACGGAAGAATCGAAAGAAGCATAGTTGGGTTTTCTGCTTTTCGTTGCCAATACGATTTCTCCTTGAACGGAGCAAAGTCCATATTTTGTGTTTCATTTCGTTAGAGATTATTTTTATAACAGAAGAAAACCTCTATATTAGAATACTTGAAAGGTCCTGAAGGTCCCATGAAAACTACAATGGAGAGGTTGCCAGGTAAACGAGTCCCAGCTTTTGCAGCCTTCATTCCTTTCAGCACCCCAGTGATATTGTTCTTCGAATCCATTATGCCCTTCAGCTGGGTTGTTCTCGTGACTGCCCTCAGTGCGATTTCCCTCATCTCAATCTACACCAACATAGCAGCCCACGACATCTTTTGGACCAGTCTGGGAATCTATGCTTACCTCATTATCAGCATATCAGTATACACGGTCATTGTCAATAATCGTAAAATGACCAAGATTGAACAGCCCAAACTCGATTTCAATTTTTCAAACCTATTCAAGACATGCACAAATGCTGTTTTTTCAGATTACAGGATATCCATATTGTCAAAGATACCCTTGAGTCTGCAAGTAATCGCTGGTGGTACTCTGCTCTACTACATTACCGGAGCAGACTGGGTAATGCACGCGCTGGCTGGTTTCGGAATAGGAGCAATGGCCTTGAAAGCTTACCTGGCCGGCGTTAACACCTATGGCTACAGCCGTGTAGCCACGTATTTTCGCATCGGCAAACTTCAATCTTATAAAACCGAGCGGAAGCATGCACTTGCAGAATTCGTAGTTTTCAGCGTCCTACTCTTTTCGATACCTTGGGAAATTTTCGAAAGAGTTGTCCACTACATTAACCCAGACAACATATTCAGAGTAGGAGGAGAACAACTTTGGAATATCTCTGGCGACGTAATTGCTGCAGTTCTAGGTGGATTGCTTGCTCTTTATCTGCTCAAAAACAAACTCAAATGGCTCTAAAAACACATGCGCTCATGCTGAGCTTCCAAACCAAAATCGTGGCTATTTTGTCTATTCTGAGGAAGTAGAACCATGCTAAAAATATCCTGAAGCTGCAATAAGGTAGCGTCAAAGGCACTCTCATGTTTTGCCTACTACAAGTCCATCCTCAAGGATGACCTTTCTTGTTGCATAGTTTGCTACCTCTTGATCATGAGTTATCACCACTATCGTTGTTTCCGTTTCCTCATGGAATCTCTTGATCAGATCCATCACCTGTTTGCCCGTTTCCGAATCCAGGTCCCCGGTTGGCTCGTCAGCAAAGAGTACTTTGGGTTTGTTTGTTAATGCTCTGGCTATTGCCACCCTCTGCATTTGCCCACCACTGAGTTGCGCAGGATACTGCTTCGCTTGCTTGTCAATTCCAACACCTTCGAGAAGATCTTCCACTCTTTCTTTCAGGCTTTTGCTCAAACCTGCCAAATCAGCTGGAAGAGAAACATTCTCACGCGCGTTCATGTGAGGAAGCAAAGCGTAGCTTTGGAATATGAAGCCCATGTCTAATAGCCTTGCTTTTGACCTTTCTGAATCATTCATTTCATGCAAATTTTTCCCCCTAAACAAAATGAGCCCATAGTCAGGCTCATCTAGTCCAGCCATGCAGTTAAGCAGAGTAGTCTTTCCAGCACCAGAATTGCCGACGATTGCCAAGAATTCCCCATTCTTGACGTCGAGATCTATGCCTCTGAGAGCATAAACGGTTGTCCGTCCAAGACTGTAATTCTTTACCAAACCACGAACTGAAATTACAGCCTCAGCAGGCATTTCCACACTTTGAGAGATCGCGGAAGTAAACAGCCTTGTCTGATAAGTGAAATAAGGCAAATCTGAACCGAAGAAATCAAGCCACATCTTCAACAGTTCTGTTTCAACAAACAAGTCAGAACTCAATTCAGCCATATTCAAGAGCGCAAGTTTAAACTCATCGGCTGATTCGACGGTTTTAACACCGTTCTTAGTCGCATCCAAATAGTCTTTAAGATCTGTTTGACAACCGTCGATCTTCTTCTGTACTTCCAAAAGAAGACGCTTCGCCTGATTATTTTTCCAAGACATATCCCTCAGAGCTGCAGCTAGATTCTCACAAGCATCTTTGAAATGCCGTTTAGCACAGAAAGCTTTCGGCTCACGAAAGAGACTGATGATGCTGGAAATAGTCCTCTCCATGTTCTCTAATGCACTTAGTTTGGCAGAGAGAATACGGAAAAACATTTCAAATTTGGTTTGCACCTTTGAGTTGATGCTCTTGTAATGTGTTCCACTAAGCCCCAAGTCTAGCCGTTCCAACACATTCTTTGTTTCTCGCAGAAGAAGCAATGTGGGATTAATGAATACCCAAAAGAAATTCAGCAACGCTAGCTTGTCAACAATCGCCTCCAATTCCACTTCAGCATCTATTGGTGAAATTTCGAAGAGCTGAGACTCAAATCCAGAGAGGCGAAACTGAGCTTTGTTTTCCTCCTCCAAATGCCAAAGCGCAATCATGCTTTTGGCTTGAAGTCCATAATATTCAGTCGGAAGATCCGACATCACTTTCTTGAGACGAAAGTTGAACGCTTTGGGAAGCTTCGGATCAATTTCTTCAAGAAAGTCTTTAACTATCTGGGCCGTCTCTTTCAGTTCCTGCTTGGATTTTAGGTACTTCTGAAGCTTGAGCCGGTTTTTTGAGTAGTAATCCCTCAGGTGCTTGGACAGTATAGCTTCCGTATCTTCAGCGATTTTGGGTTCAAACCGCTTGCCATTGATTCTTTCTGCACTCAAAAATAGGAAAGTGTTGTGTATTTTGCAGTGTACGTTTGAATTTGAGATTTTCAGATTTTTCTTCAAATCTCTTTTCAGCCTCTTGCATAGCTTTGAATTTTCTTGAGAGTCTGATCTTTCAATAAGCGCAGCAAAGTAGGCTTTCATTTTCGCATCTCCAATAAACTGGTAAACGGACCTTGTTCAATTCTTGAGATCTTGCCGTCGGTCATATGTACAATATAATCACACTGGGTAGCGATCCATCTGCTATGTGTCACCAGAACAAATGTCTGTTTGCTGATTCTGTTTATTCGACGGAAGAGAGTCATGACATCTGCGCTGGTCTTTGAGTCCAGATCGCCAGTTGGTTCGTCCCCGAGAATTATCGCCGGATCATTGATTAGAGCGCGAGCGACAGCTATTCGCTGTTGCTGACCGCCCGAGAGTTCATTGGGAAGATGGTACAGTCGATCACCCATGCCAAGTTCTCTTAGAAGCATCTTTGCCTGTTCTCTAGCTAATCCGGAGTTTAAACCACGTAGCAACAAAGGCGTCTCTACGTTTTCCACGGCCGTTAGAAATGGAAAGAGATTGAATAGCTGAAATATAAAGCCAATATTATCTCGGCGAAAAGCCGTCATCTTAGAGTCGGACAGTCTAGAAGTATCGACGTCACCAATTACAATTCTTCCTGAGGAGCGTTTGTCCAGGTGACCTATCATGTTCAAGAGTGTTGTCTTTCCACATCCTGATTGCCCCATTATAGCCATCATGTCACCTTGGTTAACCGTAAGGTTCACTCCTTTAAGGGCGTGAACTTCGTTAGATTTGCCCTCGTTGTACCTTTTGTGAAGCTCAGAGATCTCTAGAATCGGTTTTTGGGGATACGACTCTCGGGAGAATTCGCTTTTCATCATCCAACATACCTCAACGCTTCTGCTGGGGGAATCCTTGAAGCGATGTATGCAGGGATTGAACCTGCTCCAATCGCTATTAGCACAATGAAGGTAAGGTATAGCCACAGCTGGTCCCATGGAATAATCAAGGGCACGCCCTGCAAGTTTGCAAAACCGACACTGACTAGTAAACCATTTACAATTCCAATTGTTAGTCCAATGATTCCAAGCACGACCAACTCAAGTAAGACTGAGAGCATAACTTGCTTTCTAGGAAAGCCAATGGCCCGCATCATTCCGATTTCTCGTTTTCTTTCTGCAACATTTCTGACAGAGATTACACCCATACCCACAGCGCCTATTACGAGTCCGAAGGAAACATAGATTTGCAGGAAGGACGCTATTCTGTCAGTCATTTCTAGAGTCGTTTCCACTCTAGCATAAATGAGACTCGCGCTTCCAAAAATAAAGTTGTCATTTGCAAGGAGACGATAGCCCTGATCATTAGTGTTGGTAAAGTCTTCTATGCCTTGAGCTATTTCTTCGAGCGCGGGATCATTAAAGCCTAGTGTAGTCTTAATTAGATAGAAATCATATTGGTTTGGTTCTCTCGAAATAGCCGTTTTGCCATCTGCTTCGCCTAGGTAACTTGTTTGGTTCGCCCAGTATTCTGGCAGGTACACATGTCCCAGAATTGAGGAAAAATCAAAGTCTCCCGATCCAAAACCAAGTGGTGCTGACAAAGGAAAACCACCTCCACGTTGGCTGTCAAGACGCCCGCCAATAGTGAATGCCTGATAAATCGGGAAGCCTGAGGAGGAGGTGTTCATTGGGACCCATATTTGAATTCCCACTGGCAAGAGATATGAATCCGTAAATGCAATCGGGTTCTCGATCAAACTTCCGTTTTCATCTCTCAATGGAGTAGCATCCTTGAGAGGATCTCCGTTGAACCCGGCGAAGGCTCCGCCAAAATCTATGCCGGACAAATCTGAATCCCCTTTAATCGCATCAAGAAAATCGGAAGTGACGTTGTATGCAGCCATCGTATACTCTGGATTGAAGAATTCATCCCAAGCTTTCCTAGACAAGTCCAGCAGTTCGGGATCAGTGATATCTGAAGTTAAGGACTGACGCACACCGTCAGGAAAACCATTCAAATAGAAGTCATAACGCCAGTTTGAATCCGAAGAGCCTGAAGCGTTACCTCTGATTTGATCCGTTTTAAATTCGCCCAGACTTATTGGAAGCATATCTGTTGTTGCATCAAAATCCGGAGAGAAAGGATCTTCCAAAGCAGAGAATTTTGTGTAGTCCTTTGGCTTGTATGTTTTGAAACCTATAACATCAGTTATTCGTTCGTCGATATTGTAGAGTTGATGAGAATATGAAGTCCCTGGAATGATTGCTTCTGGTTTGTTCAGAAAGACCGAAAGGTCTATTCCTCGAGATTCATCTTCCGTTTGAGACAAAGTCCCAAGACTTGTAGGGATTAAGGTCGCAACTATGACGTTCAGAGTTAAGATTATCGCAAAAATAGCGAAAGTCAAGGTAGAACGGGTAACATGGGAAGATATCAATGAGGGGGATATTTGTCCAACTCCTTTCAAGCCCTTAATCCTAATGAGAATGCGCCTCAAACCGCGCATCAAAATTGGAAGGTTGAAAGCTACAAGCATTACAGATCCAACTATAATCTCGATCATCCCCAAGACCAGTATCTCAATCGGAATTCCAGTTACATCGGTTATCCAATTGCCCATCGCGAATACAAACAAGATGGCAGGCATCACGTAAAGGGTAATGCCTGCAATGTTGAAGGCTTTCACTCGGCTAATGAATTTGGAGAGAACAATCCCAAGACCGCCAGAAAGAAGCCCAAAACCTATCAACAACGCTCGCCATTCCTCCAAGGTGTCCCATCCTTCAATGCTCCAGAACGGGTGGTAAGTCGTCTCGATAACTCCATTGTAAAGCAGAACGATTATGCCTCCAATGGTCATCAGCAAACCTAATGCAGCTAGATTACGACCAGATTTTGCTTCGAAAGAAACTTTGATTCCCCTTAACGCCTCGACAATATTAACATGAGAGGCCCGCAATGCGGGGAGAATTCCGGTTACTATGCTGAGGACAACACCAACCACAACAGATAGAATTACTACTTCTTGAGAAATCACAGGCTTGACGCTAAGTTCTCCGGTCCCAAACAAACCAGCGAGGTACATGGCTACAGCTTGACCGAAAGCCAACCCTCCGACAAAACCCAAGATGCCGCCGATTACTCCCTGAAACAGGTTCTCGATAATCATAGACTGGAAAATGCCCTTTCGGTTCTCACCTACGGCTCGCATAACACCCGTCTGGAATTCGCGATCTTCCACACTCATAAGTTGTACGTTTGTTATGAGCAAAATTCCAGTTAGGGTTATCAAAAGACCTAGAGCCGTAAGGATCGTGCTTAACAGTGAGATGAAAAATCCTGCAAGATCGTAAAACGTTAGCCGAGTTGAGCTTACCGTGTAGATTTGCTTGACTTCTCCAGTTTCAGGATCCACTGTTGTTGGAATTGTAGCATTGACTGAACTCACTCTTGATTCCAAATAACCCTCGTCAATCTCAGACACAAAGTGATCTGATTGCAGGCACACGAGGAAGGCGCTGATCTTGTCTGTTTCTCTTTTTGGGTCCTGCAGACTCAACCACTGTTGCAGATGAGTTAGGCTGAAGATAACTCCATTGTACCGAGAGCCAATTCCAGGACGGTTGGAATCAAAAATTCCAACTATTTGCAGATCTACTCTGAACGTTTCTGGCACGTACGATACAACCGGGTCTGATGTACAGAATGCAATCTCTGTTATGCCAACGCTTGCTTGGGTTCCATTGGAACTCATCAATGCACAGTAAACGTCCCCTCTCAAAAGTCCTCCAGCATAGGGAGCTAGATCAAACTGGGTTGTGTCCATCGTAAAAGGATCAGACCAATTGACTAGATCAAGAGTACTACCGTCAATCAAGGAGAAGCCCAAGAGAATGCGAGCGTTATCTGATCCCGCAGCTGAAATATTTACGTATTCATACTCTGACAGGCTAAGCTGTGGACTTTTAATTGAGAAGACGGTTACCATGCTGTAAGGATTAATTGGAGTAAGATCAAGAAAGAGACCAGCAGTGCTACTGTTGAGAGTATACTCGCCTGTAGTGAAATTTGAATTCACCATCCAGTCAGACAATGGGACTGTCGGCGTTTCGGCAACCACAACTGTAAGATTGGTGAACTCGGTGGTTAGTGTCGCAGGCAAAGGTGTATCTTCAGATAGCCCGAGTTTCGTGGCTTGTTTGCTGGATAACAAAATACTGCTATTATCCTTCAATAGAGCAGCGGGATTCAGTTTTTTCCCTGATTTCCAATCATAGAATGCTCCAAATGCTTCAGGGTACCGTGGATCTATTCCCACTGTGGATGCACTTGGGTTAAATTGACTCTCCAAAAGTGCAGGGATCGTGGTTGAAAGTTCAGGCATTATTCCCAGCGCGTCGGGTACGAGTTCCTCCACAACTTGTTGATCTGCTGCTTTAAGATAGGCACCGCGGGTAGCGTTTGCGATCTGAAAGTCGACTTCACCCTCGGTCTGGAGAAGACTGGTCAAGAACGAGTTGTTTAGAGTGTCAGTGGTTATTTGGATTCCAACAAGAAGTGTAACGCCGAGCGTGACGGCAAGGATAGCACTGAGGTTTTTTGTTTTTCTTCTGGACAAAGCTCTCCATGCAATCATCAAACTAGACCTAAAACCCATGATTTCACCAAGACTCTTGCATTTGCAACCTCAAATCAAGCAAATTATTTCTTTTCCTCAGCCCCGAATCTTTGAGCAAGTTTTTCAAGCTTTTCAGAACATTCTTTTAGCACTTGAATTATTTCCTCTGAGTCTTTTTGTGAGAGGTCATCAAGATTGCGGCGAATTGTCATGAAGGCGCCAACTAATTGACTGGCTGGCTCTATTGCACCGCGGAGTTTTTCTTTGTTTGACCCGAATTGCAGCCCCCCAATAAGCAGCGGTAAAAGAAACTCCATTTTGTTCAGGAAATCCTCTCCAAGAGCTATCTGCTTGTTTAGGAATTCGCTTCCTTTTTCTGTGAAACTGTAACGCTTGAAACCCTCTTCTGCCTTTGGCGACTCTTTTGTAAAGCCCTTGCCAAGCATCCAAGCCAGCAGAGGGTATATTGAGCCGGGGCTTGGCTTCCATCGACCGCCAGTCTGCCTCTCGATTTCTTCAACGATTTCAGCCCCAGACATGGGCTTTTCACTCAGCATTTTCAGAACGAGGAACCTAAGGAGCCCTCTAGGAACACCTACAGTCCTTCCTATTCGGCTCGAAACCAACCGCAACACCTGAAGTATCCCTCACCATATCACTTGCGATATATAACATTTGCGAGTTGAAAATACGTAAAAAGACCAAAACTCAACATTGCTTGCAAAGGAAAAACCGCAGTCGAACGTCAAAAACGATTTCCAGTTGACGTGTGAGTCCTAGTTTTTTGGGACGAAGGGAAAAATCTCCATAACACTCTATCCTTTCACTAATCCATTGCGCGGGAAGCTGCATCAAGATTTAAATTGCCGCATCAAACTTCTCCAGAAAAGAGAGAAAACCATGGGATTGGGCAGAGCACTCAAGAGCGAGTTTTCCTTCATAGAAGGCAACTACCTAATCCTCGTGGTAAGCTGGATAGTCATGGACATCGGCATGGAAATGCCAGTTCCTTATTACCAACAATACGTAGACGCTCTGGGCGGAAACATTTTCCCAATGGCCCTTGGAATAATAGGCTTCGCAAACTTCTTCGCCATGGCATTTGTGGCCGTTCCCGGAGGGTTCCTCGCAGACAAATTCGGCAGACGATGGCTCATAACAACAATGACGTTCGGCATAGGACTATCTTACCTATTCTTCGCACTTGCACCCTTCTGGACAATAACCGCATCATGGCACCTGATACTGGTTGGAACAATTATCCAAAGCCTATGCCTCATCTATCAGCCTGCATTGTTCGCCATGGTTCAGGACTCTGTTCCACAAGAACGAAGAGGAGTGGGATCTTCAATAATACAGATGATCCATGGCACAATGAACACGCCAGGAACAGTAATCGGAGGGTTACTCGTTGTCTCTCTTGGTTTGATTTTGGGCATGCAAGTCGTCTACGTAGCTGTAATGGTCCTTTTCATCGCAGCTGCCATTTGGAGACTCAAGCTGAAAGAAACAATCGCCAACGCCCAGAAAATTCGATTCAGATACTTCATATCACACTATCCACAAGCCATCAAAGAAAGCCTAAGAGTCTGGAGAGTTGTGCCACGCACCGTCTTCTACCTGTTCATAGTCCAAGTAATGGTCATGTTCGCTCTGGCATTGATAAACGTCATAAACGCAATATACGCCAGAGACGTGCTGGGCATTTCACAGAACGACTGGTTTCTCACCTACATTCCGATGCTGTTGACAATGGTTATCGCAGCATACCCAATTGGAAAAATCATTGACAGGGTTGGCATGAAACTTCCTCTGGCAATTGCGCCCTGCGTGCTTGCTGCTTCACTGCTGTTGTTCATAAATGGCAATATTTTCACCGTCACGATCGCCATGGCACTGTTTGGCCTAGTCCACATGTTAATGATGTCAGCAGGGATGGCCCTTTCCGCATGTCTGGTCGAACCTCAAAACAGAGGAAAAATCAACGGCGGACTCAACTTCGTAGGCTACATCCTCACAGGGATAGGAATGCTGTTTGGCAACTTATTCTACAACATAACGCCCCAATTGCCATTCTTCATTGCAGTTGCGCTTTCTATTCCAATGATGCTCATTGTGCTCTTTCGAATATCTGAGCCAAAGAAAGAAGAAAGAAAATTCTGAGAGTACAAATAAGACATCTATCCTTACTCCGTTGACCACAGCAATATTAGAATAGTGCCTTATTATGCCGCCCAGATAAGAACAGACTTTTGCAGTCTCTCGTTTTAGCCATCCACTTTTTTCTGTGCTTCCATCTCGAGCTCTCTCTTGATTTCTTCCCTTAGCTTTTGTTTTTCTTGTTCTTTCTTAGCGCTTTGCCGCATGCTGTATAACATCGGAATTGCCACAAAGACCATACCTACAAAAAACCCAGAAACGAACAGAGTGACCATCATAAGGTACAAAGGGTCCCAATTTGAAATTATAGCCCAATTCACGAAATCCGAGTAACTAATCCAAGCCCAATAGCCAAAAACCCCTGCCATAACTGCTGGGACTACAGTTCCAACTACTGCCACGATCAAATTCTTATTCACGGATCAACACTCCTTCAATATCTATTGCTTCAAATAGTAATATAAGGTGTAGTTAGGCAGATTCAGAAAAGTNNACATAGAAATTGAGAAGAACCTTCAAGAAAACGCGTTAAGCATACAAAAAGCCTGACTCACTGAGCCTCAGACACGCATTATTACTTTCTCAGCGTACTTTTTCATAGCCTCAGCGAATTCACCTATTCTCTCCGGTGTATAAGGACTCAGCAACTCATACTTCTTATCAAGCAAATCCTGATGTATAAACTGCTGAAACGCATGAGTTTTGGCGCCCCTGACTAAGTCACCGATACATGCAACATCCGTCGCATTAACCAGCTCTGGAACCGCGGTCGTTCGAAACTCATAATCAACTTTTCCAGTCTTCAAAATCTCTACGCTTCGCAGTACGCTTGAGGTATCCATCGCCCCCAGAATCCCATATTTTTCAAGACAGGTTTTGACATCCATCGCCACATAGTCAACGCTTCCTAAACACTCTTCAAGCACTTCAGGATAGAACCCGTTCGTATCCAATTTTACAGAAAAACCTCTCGCCTTGAGTTTGGCCAAAAACTTAGGCAGTTCCTTGTGCATAGTTGGCTCACCACCTGTCACAACAACAGCATCCACATACTTTTTTCGATTCTCGAGAATCTCAAGTGCAGTAGCTTCTCGAAGAAAAGGGGGTTTTGGATCAACGACGATGCGCCAGTTGTGACAAAAAGGGCAACGCAAGTTGCAGCCAGGAGTGAAAAGAACAGATGCCACTTTGCCGGGGTAGTCAATTAAACTGACTTTCTGCAAGCCACTAAATTTCATGCAGGTCACACTCACTTTGCCATTGGCACAGGAACTGACATGACTGACCTGTCGAATGTTTTCCGGATGACGAACTCGGCCTGCTTTCCATCATTCCACTGATCAACCGGGCGCAGATATCCAACGACCCGGGAATACACCTCACAAGTGGCTCCACAGAACGGGCATTTCTTGTGCTCACCAGTTGTGTAACCATGATTTGGGCAGATGCTGAATGTGGGAGTTAGAGTGAAGTAGGGCAAACGCGAGTTCCACGTGACCTTGCGAATTAGTTCAGCGGCGGACTCCCAAGAAGGAAGCCGCTCACCCAAGAAAATATGGAACACTGTACCCCCAGTGTAGAGAGTTTGCAGACTCTCCTGATGCTCCAACGCATCAAACAAGTCGCCCTCGTAGTTTACTGGCAGCTGCGAAGAGTTAGTGTAGAAGGGTTCAGCATGCTCCGACATGACCAAGCGTTGATTAGCCACAATAATTTCTGGCGTCCGTCGTTTGTCTATTCGAGCAAGCCTATAAGATGTGCCCTCAGCGGGAGTCGCTTCAAGATTGTAGATATGTCCCGTCTCAGACTGGAAGCCCACTAGCGTTTCACGCATGAAGCTCAAAGCTTTGACTGCAAAGTCCTTTCCCTCTGGCGACGCTATATTGACCCCCAGCAGATTTACTATAGCTTCATTTATGCCTACCAAACCAATGGTTGAGAAATGATTCTTCCAATANNACATTTTCCAAGCGTTCAAAGAACTCATCTTCATTCTTGCTCAGGTAGCCTATGCGCGGCAAGTTCAGAGTCACAACACCTATGGAACCAGTCAATGGATTGGCTCCAAAGAATCCGCCACCTCGTTTTCGCAGCTCGCGATTATCTATTCTCAGGCGACAGCACATACTTCGTACGTCTTCAGGTTTCATATCACTGTTGACGAAATTTGAGAAGTAAGGCACGCCGTATTTGGCTGTGACTTCAAAAATCGCTTTTGAAACCTCAGAATCCCAACTGAAATTCTTTGTAACATTATAAGTGGGAATAGGGAAAGTGAACACCCGTCCCTTCGAGTCACCCTGGCGCATTACCTCTGCGAAGGCAAGGTTGAACATCTCCATTTCCTTCGCAAAGTCACCATAGGTGTCCGAAGTTATCTTTCCATTATAAAGGACGCCCTCATCCTTCATAAAGTCAGGAATCGTCAAGTCCAGTGTCAAATTTGTAAACGGAGTCTGGAAACCCACTCTAGTTGGCACGTTCATATTGAAGAAAAACTCCTGCAACGCCTGCTCCACATCCCTTGGACCAAGACGGTCATAACGTATGAAAGGCGCCAAGTAAGTGTCAAAGTTGCTGAAAGCTTGCGCCCCAGCGGCTTCGCCTTGCAGAGTATAGAAGAAGTTAACGATCTGACCAAGAGCTGTGCGGAAGTGCTTGGCGGGCTTGCTCTCAATTTTGCCTGAGACGCCCCCAAATCCCGAAAGAAGGAGATCCATCAAGTCCCAACCTACACAATAAGGTCCCAAGACTCCAAGGTCGTGAACGTGAATTTCACCCGCAAAGTGTGACTCAGCAATGCTAGCGGGGTATATTCTGCTTATCCAGTACTTGGCTATGACCGTGGACGAGAGATAATTATTCAAGCCTTGCAATGAATAACTCATGTTGCTATTTTCTTTGACCCGCCAGTCTTCAATTTCCAAATACTGATCGACAAGATCAGCGCTGCTCATAAGAGCAGCAAGCTCACGCATATCCTGGTGCTGCTTTCGGTAGAGAATATACGCCTTTGCAGTTTGAGCATGACCATTCTCTATTAGCATTTTTTCGACTGCATCTTGGATTTCCTCAACAGTTGGACAACCGTCTTCACCAAATCGAGACCTGAGCTCAGCCATCACTTGGTCACTAATGCGCGTGGATTGTTCACGATCTTTGCCGCCAACAGCTTTGGCGGCTTTCCAAACAGCTGCAGTAATTCGTTTTTGATCAAAGGGTTCTAGTTTGCCATCACGTTTTCGCACAAATTTCATTTTTTCACCTCAAGTAATAACCGCCGAAAATCCTCAGGCTCCTCGAATTTTCTGTAAACAGAAGCGAAACGAATGTAAGCTATTCGATCAATGCCTTTCAGATACTTCATCACTAAATCACCTATCTCTTGGCTTGTAACTTCTCCTTTGTCCTTCAGCATCAAATCCTGTCTAACACGGTCTGCCAACTCATGAATCTGATCCACGGTCACGGGTCGCTTTTCACAAGCTTTCTGCAATCCTCGCAAGATTTTGTTGATGTCAAAGCGTTCAAGCTTGCCATCTTTCTTTCGCACCATGAGCTCGATTGTCTCTATGTATTCGTAGGTCGTGAAGCGTTTGCCACATTTGTTACATTCCTTACGTCGACGCGTAGTGTTGTCTAGTGAATCGCGCGTTTCCAGTGTTTTGAAATCCTCAGAGCTGCAATAGGGACACTTCAAGGGCCTTCTCCTTTCCCAAGTCTCTCCGGCACACGTAGTGTTAATAGATAATCTCATACGCTATGCTTAGCGTATATATAAACTCATTTCACAACAAACCTGCAATACCAGAGCAAACAACTCTTCAAGACAACGTGAAATTACACAAAATTGGAAAAAATAAAAAGCGAAAATCAAAGGGTTTTCGGGGAAATCAGTCTATTTTGGGGGACAAGAAAAGGACCTTAAGATTTTCTGAAAAACGCTAAGTTCCAGCTATATTTCTGCGCCTGTAAGACAAGCAAGCGGCAGCCAACATTATTGACACTAACGCAATTGCTATACCAGATTCGATTCTGGCGCCAAGACTTTTACTCTGTATCCCACTGGTTGTTTGTTTCTGCGATGGTTGCTCTTCTGTGCTTGAGGACGAGAGTTGAGGCTCGATGGTTTTGTTCTCAGGACTATTTGAGGGGTCAACCGGTTTTGCAGGTGCATCTCTGAGCTGCGTTGAGTTCTCCACTCCTCTCAAAAGTGAGGAAGGAAGACCTTGTAACGGAGTCACACCAGCAGAGACATACTGCCCTTCGATCTGTGAAGGGGAAGAGCTCAATGATATTGAGGTTACCAGGGCTATCCAAACACTGCCGTTCGCTTCTGGAACCACCAAACGCAGTGTTTCGGACAAGGGCAAGTTATCTTTCTCGTAAGCAATTATCACGTCAGGCTGAATGGCGCGATCGAGCGGAATTGTTACTTTGTACCCGTCTCCTGCGGTAAATTCGACAGATAATGCTTGCGTGTCAATTCCGACTTTGTTGAGCAGAAACTCAAGGTTTACTCCGCCCCAGTTTCCGCCTGTGAGCATGACGCCAAAACAAAAGAGATCGGCAGAAACGATGGTCTTAGGCATGTTCAGAAGCTCCTCATAGGTGACCACAAGAGAAATTCCTGAGATANNAATATGCTTTCTCACGTTCTTCCCTTGTTGTGGCGCAAACCTAGTAACTGAATATTACAATAGTCATATTCTTAAGTCTTCTTGCCAAAGAATCCAAGCACCCGATGCAGGAACCTATTGCACAATTATCTCAGGCTGATCTTCAAATACAACTGTGTCTAACCGGACGCTATGCTGCGAAGTTTTTGCATGCTTCACCGGCTTATTATCCCGCTGGTGACCTATCCAGTACAAGCTCCAACCAACAACCCAGAGAAAAATAACGGCTGGCATAAGGAGAGCCACGATTAGCCTATTCCGTCTTCGTTTTAGTGTCTTGACTCGCAAGACTTCACCCTNNAAGTGGCAGAAAAACCTTTGCTATCTCAAGATATGTATTTGTACTCACCAAAACCTTGCGGACTATTTTTATAGCTGTCAAACCATCGATCTGGGAGAAAGAGGCGAAGCCAACCAATGACCATCATTGTTGATGATGCAGGCAGCGGGGACCTATTGTTTGGCGTAGTGATAGGGGCATTCCGAACAGAAACTTCCGAGTTCAAATATGATTTGGTTGACGTCAAGTTCTTCCAGCCAAACCTCCACAGCGAAAAAGAATACTTAACAGAGTCCGCAAGAATAACAACAGAGNNGGCTATGAACCTCTTCCTGAACGCGAGGAGAAACGTGCGAAGAGTTTCTTTCACATGATGCGCTGGCTCAAGGTCAACCCAGAGCGAATGCGTTATGCAAAGACAGGGTGGCCAAGGTTGAAACGATATCGCTTGTTCAAAACTTCAGAAGATGGAGATGACGAGCAAACTAAAAAGCATGGAGCAATCTGTAGCGAATGCGGAGCTGAGTGCGAAGTTCCGTTTAAACCTGATCCACACAGACCAGTATATTGCAAGAAGTGCTATTCAAAACACAAAATAAAAAGGACNNAATCGCCCCTCTCGAAGCAAAGCCACAGCTATAGCGTGTGAACATCTTCCCTTCCTTAGAAAACCCAAGCAGTTGCAGCTCAACTTGCCTGAAAAGTCTTGGGCTACCGCATAGGTTCCATGGTCGCCGACAACGTTGTAAACCCCATTGCCCAAGAATTCAATTCTTCGGCTTTCTGCGAGCTTTTGAGCTTTTTCAAGAAGCCTGTCAGCGGGCAACTTTGGACAACCTCTCAATTTAGTTATAATACTCGAATCAACCTAATTAATCAACATATCATTCCTGGAAGCCTAAAGTTTCTGGAGCAAGCAAGATGTACAGGTTTCGCTTCGTCAAAAGTTGAGAAGGCGAATACCTTCAAAAGAACTTTTGCTTAGTGGGCCGAGCCGGATTTGAACCGGCGACCTTTCGATTATCAGTCGAACGCTCCAGCCGTGCTGAGCTACCGGCCCGTTTTTGCGTGACACCAAAGTAAATATTAAGTTGGTTAATAAGAATTTTCATGACCTTCAAATCATTCTGCAAAGGTGGGCTCGTAGCCTAGCACGGATTAAGGTGTCGGCCTTCGGAGCCGGAGATCGTGGGTTCAAATCCCACCGGGCCCGCCAATCCACCTTCAGAAAAATTCTTTTGAGCAAACACCTTCAAAGACGACGAATTCTATTTCTATTGATGCGACACACTATCTTGGTTTGCAGTTTAGAACACTTCTATTCAGAAAATCAAACAATAAGTCATGTGGTCTGTTTGATCAAGAGGAGGCGAATTCTTTGTAGAACCAAGGCGGCACATGTTTCGCATCGGAGTTGCCCACGAGAATTAACCGCGTCTTTTTTGGGTCTATCATCCTGGCTCTGGCGCGCCATTTCTTGACAGCCCTGCCTTTCCGACTTAAGAACACCATTTGCGCGCAGTCTCCTTTTACTCAAACTTCTTGTCTTTTCAGCACTTAAAAGGAATATTTTCACAGCAGTAATATTACAACAAGGAACACGTTTACAAACGAACGTTTCTCAGATACCTGTTCCAAAGATATGCAGCAGCATAACCAGCAGTTGCACCTGTTGCTGGACCCATGAAAGCAACAATTAGATCAAGCGCAGGATAGCTTGGAATCAGCTCTGGAAACAAGGTAATTGCGTAGTAACTTACGAAACCGATCAACAACGTATTGAAAGCCATGGCGACCATCAACC
>DUHG01000147.1 GCA_013330975.1 Candidatus Bathyarchaeota archaeon | reverse complement strand
GAGTTTAGGGAAATGCCTCATTTTACCGCGCATTTCCTGCAGTTTGAGAGGGTTAGGTTTTTGTCAGCGATGTAATCGTTAAAAACGACGTATTGTTGCCCCTTGGTGACTGGGTGACCACACGCCGCTTTGAAGTTGGATTGTGCCACAGCTACGAAGAGTTGCATCCTGTTCTTCTCCGCTGAGGTCATCAGGAGTATGCTCCTTTGGTTGTGCTCAATCTTCCCAGTTGTGTGAGACTTTCCCCCATTTCNNAGAGACGGGAAGGCTGATATGGAAAACTTTGAACGGACAGGCGCTCTGCAACTATTAATTTTCCTTTACAAGTGGAAAGAATCCACGCCTGCTCGGCTAACAGACCTATACCACTCCATAAAAGGTCATCATGAGACCGTGAGAAACGCCGTTGGCTTTTTGGTTTCATTGGGGTATGTGGCTGAGGAAGTTGAAAAGAAATTGCCTTATACGCATACTGTCTGGCTTACCGCTCTTGGGGAGAAGCTCGCAAAATGCCTGGTGGAAGCGGAACAGGTAGTTCTCCAGCCGCAACCGCGACGAGAGTAGATAGCTCCGCGATCCGTCTTTTTGCGTCCTCAAGGTCAGTGCTTGCGTTCAACTCATCTGTGACGGTTGTCAAAGCCTTCAATATGACTGAGTTGACTATCTCTTTCTGTGCTTGACGGGGTATGTATATCTGAGCGATCCTTCGCTGACCGTCGGTCATTGTTGGAAAAATCGCTACCACATAGTGCTCCCACGTGGTTGTAATAACATTGTCATCGTGCATGAGAGACGTCAGTAGGTTCATCCAGCGATCTATTTCTGTTGCTTTGCTCATTTTACTGGCCCTCCTGCCTATAATCGCCTCTGAGCCAACCATTTTCTTGTACGCCTTGTTGAAGGCAACTAGTTTAACATCAACCACTCTGCCGTCTGCTACAATGGGTTCAAGCACAACAAAGGGTGAAAACATGAATTCCAGAACTAGGGGTGAGATGCAGATCCCGTGGGTTGATATGGTTGCCACGGTGGCAGAGTCGCCAAAATTGACCTGAATTTGTTCTTTTTTCAAGTCAGTTTCACCTTGTATTGCTGTCCTTGAATAGTCTGTTTTATACGAATAGCATGTTTCATGCGAATATAAGACTTTCTTGAACAAAATTGTGCATGGTTCAATGACCTTGTGGCTTCTTTTAGAATCTCTTGTGTAGAACTTTTTTTGTGGAAAACATAGGGTTGGGGTTCCGTTTTGTCTTTATGCTTCAATTGTCTCTGTATACTGATTGGGGAATATGCTGGGCACAACCCAGATGATCAGTGACCTATGGATTTCAAAAGAGGGTTCTTCTGTGCCAGCATCTATATCTTGATGGGGCTGCGGGATTGACTATAATTTGAATGTGATGCCATTAAAATACGGCCAGCTTCTTCCCCAGATTGCATCCTCGTCTTGGTTTTTCCAATCATATACGGTTCTCGAAGGGATTCTGGTGACCCTCGAGATGAAAATCTTAATAGTCTGAAAACCGATATTGTATTGTCTCTTTAGGCAACGTAATTTGCTTTGCGAGATGCGCGTGGAGGGTATCGCAATGCAAGAAGTGACTATGGACGAGACTTCAGTAGCTAAAGCGTCAAAGAAAATCGAAGAACGGATTATCAAGAAGACCTTAGACCTGATAGTTCTCAGGGCGCTCGAAGATGAATCGATGAGTGGGTATGCCATTATATTGTTTGTCAACAGAAAATTTGGAATTCGGCTCAGCGCGGGCACTGTCTACTCCCTTCTTTATTCGCTTGAAAGAAAGAATTTTATAAGAGCTCAAGTCGGAAAAGGAGCGAAATGCTATGTCCTGAGTAAGAAAGGCGAAGTAACTCTGCGGGCGTTAAAAAAAATGCAGAATAGATTGAGAGCGCTGTATGGCGACATTTTCTAAGTTGCTCTATTTTTCATTTCCGTTTTTTAAAAGATGCCTATAGTGATTGGGTATGGAGTATTTTCGCTGACTCCAATCTGACGGATCTCGCAAGTATTTTATACAAGAAAGAACGAAATCTAAGCTTACCTCCTTTCGGGAGAGAAGCTTGGAGGACACGTCTAATGTCTCGAGTATTTACCGGCATCAAAGGCTTAGATGAAATGCTAAAAGGCGGGTTTCCCAAGGGAAGAGTGATCCTTCTCTGCGGAGGACCCGGAACCGGGAAAACCATTTTCTCACTCAAATTTGTAGTTTCAGCCGCAGAGAATGGAATTCCTGGCGTTTACGCGTCATTGGAGGAACCCATAAACCTCATTGCGGAGAACGTCAGCTCTTTCGGCTGGAATATTAGAGAAAAAGAAAAAAATCAACGCCTCAAGCTGCTTGAATCGCGCGTCATGTCGGACGAGGATTATTCGGGCAGAGAGAAGAACGATGTGCCATCTATCGTAAGCAGAATTTTTGATGCAGCAAAATCAATCAAAGCTGAACTTTTAGTCATAGACCCTCTTACCAGCATCGTAATTAGCGAGCAGAGAGCTGGTGAGAAGCGCCGCAAGATAGCAGAACTCTTCAATCAACTCAGAGCCAGTGGTCTCACATCTGTGGTTACGTCAGAGACGAGCCATCAAACAGGTGAATTTTTCATCGAGGAGTTTTTGGCGGATGGAATCATATGGCTAGAAAAGGTCGTTCGCAACTTTAGCCTTATTCGAACTATCAGAATAGAAAAAATGCGGGGCATTGAACACGATGAACAGCCAAGGCGATACACTATAGATGCTCGCGGTTTCACGGTGTACAGCACAGAACCCATCGTGACTTAGACCGACAGGAGTTGAAGAAAAATGGATAGAACCCTCCTCATGCGTCTAATTCGGTATCCGCCAATTGGCAAATTAGTCTTAAATTCAATGAAAAAGAATGTTCTAAGATCCCATAAGATTCCTCTCGATGTAGCTGCTGAAAAACAAGAGAAGTTGCTGCANNCTCATGTATCCACTAGAAGAATACGAAAGAATACGCACCAGCGGGACTTCTGGAAAAGAAAAATGGTTCATGATACCGCGAAGCTACATTAACAAAACCATTATCGAAACAGCCATTCCTGTATTCATGCTCTCAACCCACAATGGCGAAAGACTTGCCATGGAATATGGCGACACGATATACGTCAATACGGCTCCTAGACCGTTTCTCGGTGGCTCGATGGCATCGGTGGCATCTGGAGAGAAAGAGAAACCGCCATTGTTCAATGTCGTGCCCAACTTCAACATAGCCTTCGAAGACAAAGTCAAGTATTTCATTAACAACAGCAACTCTATAGATATCGCAGCGACGCAGGCATCAATACTTGTATCTCAAATTATGCCTTCAATCAAGCATTCGGTCAGTCTGAAGGGTCTTTTCTGTATGGACACCGCGATTGCTGAAGCATATTTCAAAGAAATAACAGAGGCTATGGGAACAACTCCGAAGACTACCTATGGCTCGACGGAAACCCTCTTCTGCTCGTTGCCATCTCTTCAATATCCCCTTGGTTTCTTCCTAGATTGGAGACGCGGAATCTTCGAATTCATTCCCATAAGAAAAGAGGCT
>DUHG01000065.1 GCA_013330975.1 Candidatus Bathyarchaeota archaeon | reverse complement strand
CCGCGCCTGAGATGACGGTTCTCACGGGCGGGTTGCGGGTCTTGGATGCCAACTTCGGACAGTCCCAGCATGGCGTCTTCACCAAACGACCAGAGACGCTCACCAATGACTTCTTCGTAAATCTCCTTGACATGAGCACGACATGGAATGCGATCTCAGAAGACCTTTTCGAGGGTCGTGAACGCGCAACAGGCGAGCTCAAGTGGACTGGCACCCGTGTCGACCTCATCTTGGGATCGAACTCCCAGCTCCGGGCCTTGGCGGAAGTCTACGCCTGTGAGGACTCCCAGGATAAGTTCCTGCATGACTTCGTAGCGGCGTGGAACAAGGTAATGAACCTTGACCGCTTCGACCTCGCATGGTCTTAGCAAGAGGCAGCTCGCGATGACAATATGGTGAGACACCAGACTCAAATCGGTTCGACCCCGGATTTGCTCCCAGCCCTCAGTGGCGACATCTCCCGCAACCCACTTTTTTCCATTTGTTGGGCAAGTGTACCCTTTCCAGATTTCTTCAGCTGTCATGACTTGTGCTCAGAAAAACACGCCAATGAATAAAGCTTAAAACAGAAACTATACAACAGAAATCGGAGATGACTATGAGGCTTCCGTCTCAAGCTCTGCTAATGTGGTTATTTTTCATGGTATTAGTTTCTGCTCAGACCTGCTGTGCTCAAGCTCCTGAGGCTTTTAGCATGATAATTATCGCAGAAGATGGAAGTATAAATTGTGCTAACCTGCCTGATATGTCCGTTATCCCAATCGAGCAGCAAGGCGAAGTCTACACTCTAACAGGCAACATAAAGAGCTACGGTCCAGGGATATCAATCGGTCGCAGCGGGATAACCATAGACGGAGGCGGCTACACCTTGCACGGCAGCGCAGAACAAACCGGAAACGGCGGCCAGGGCATAAGCTTCGCGGCAGGCGTTAGCGGAGTGACCGTGAAAAACCTGAAAATCACTAACTTCGACACAGGCGTGTCCTTAAACGGCAACTCAGGAAACAGCTTCATTGGAAACGATGTGAGCAACAACCAGTACAACGGATACTATTTCAGCAATCCCTCATTCAACAACACGATAAGTGGAAACAAGATATCAAACAACCCTCGCTGGGGCATAATCATAGTTGGGCGTGAACAACTCTATGGCGGGCCCTCTACCGGCAACAAAATCATTGGAAATACGATTCAAGACAACGGCTGGGGAAGATCAACCATCCCCGCCTACGGCATGGATGACGATTATGGCGCAGGAGTCTGGCTGTGGGCGGCGG
The DNA here is from genome assembly GCA_013330975.1 of Candidatus Bathyarchaeota archaeon. Taxonomy (GTDB): domain Archaea; phylum Thermoproteota; class Bathyarchaeia; order Bathyarchaeales; family Bathycorpusculaceae; genus UBA11855; species UBA11855 sp11852u. Next base: position 11,409 of record DUHG01000065.1, on the reverse strand, counting down.
TCAACAACACCATCTATGGTAACAAGTTTGTGCACAACGCTCAACAGGCGTTCATATTCGATAACGGCGCAAACGCATGGTCGACAGGTCTTCCCACGGGTGGCAACTTCTGGAGCGACTATGATGGCTTAGATGCTAACGGCGATGGAATAGGTGACTCTCCCTACATGATCGACGAGGCCAACTTAGATCCTTATCCGCTTGTTTCGGACTCTTCTACAACTCCACCGCCAGATGAGTCGCCTGATGTAACTCCAACTGGCGACGGGNNTTGGTGGTGGGGCCGCTGGGATTTGAACCCCGCCCCACGTGGAGATGTCACCCGCAAAACCCCTTTTTTTTACACTCAGATATGCGAATTGAGCAAACGTTTAGCCGGCGCTTTTATGGCAAGTCTCAAAAGTCAAATAAGTGTCAGACATCCTTCTACTGAATGTTGGAATAGCAGATTCTCAGGGTAATCCGCCAATGAAACGATTAGCCGTGATTTCAACTGTTGTTGTGCTCCTAATCTTGATCGGCCTAATCGGTGTCGTCTCATTCAATTCCTTTGATGCAAACAAGGAGAAGAAACCGTTCTACGTCGGCGTTACTTTCTGTGGAAACACAACTCAAGACGCGAAGTTGCTCATTGAAAGAGTTGAGAATTACACTAATCTTTTCGTTCTTCAATCTGGGTCCCTAATGGCAAACGAAACCGCAGTTAAGGAAATAGGCGACTACGCAATAGCCAACGGGTTGCGTTTTGCCGCGTATTTCGACACATCTAGCCCTGTCCAAATGGCGTCGTGGATAGGCATCGCTGAGCAGCGCTGGGGCAACATGTTTGCGGGCGTCTATTATGGAGATGAGCCTGGCGGGAAAATGCTAGACACTTACGTCAACCTTTCCATAAGTCCAGCAGGGAACAGTAACTCAACAAACGGCGGAAATGGTGCCAACTTCATTGCAATCAAACCAATCACAAAGTTGGCTAATGGAGGTATACAGATTGGTAACACCATATATTTTACAAATGGAACCATCAGAGTTATAACAGGCAGTGGTTCATTACCCGACCCTTCTTTTTGGCACAACCCAGATAACCCCTCGGACTACGTCAACCCTGAGGTTTTTGACTCCAATCAAACAAGCATTATCATCACTTACTTCCCTAATGGGTCTATCACTATAGAAGAAAGTGTCATTTTAGCGACCTATTTTTCAAACGGAACAGTGACAATTCGAGATAGAATTGATAATCTTTACACAGTTGAGAATGGCACAAAACGCATCTCGCAAGTAGAATCTTACGCGGGAGTCCTAAACAAGAATCCAATCTCGAACTGCAATGCAGCAGCAGAGATTTTTACGAACAAGAACCAAGAAATCCTCAACGATCTGAGCAATGAATGGCAGCTAGGCAACAGGTCGTTTCCCATCTTCACGTCAGACTATGCTCTTTATTGGTGGGATTACGAAAGTGGCTACGACCTTGTCCTCGCTCAATTGGGCTGGAACAATACTGTCGCTCAAGAAATTGGTCTCATTAGAGGAGCAGCAAGCTTGCGGAACAGGAATTGGGGCGTTATCATAACATGGACATACACTGAGTGGCCCTACTTGACGGGTGGAAGCCAAATCTTTGACCAGATGCGCTTGGCGTATGAAAGTGGAGCGGAATACGTTGTCATATTCAACTATGCTGAAGACATGGAAGGGCCGTTAGGAATTCTACAAGAAGAGCATTTCGACGCTTTGAAGCGGTTCTGGAATGAGGTGGTGCAAAATCCCGCGGTCGTTCACGGCGGAACTAAAGCCGAAGCGGCATTTGTTTTACCTGAGAATTGTGGGTGGGGCTTGAGAAATCCTAGCGATATCGTTTGGGGCTTGTGGGAGCCCACCACTGAAGTGCGACAAGCATGGTCGCTTTTGCAGTCTGCTCTGGCCAAGCATAATTTGCGGTTGGACATAGTTTATGATGATCCTGCGTACCCAATTGCCGGGAGATATCGGTCAGTCTACTACTGGAACCAAACTGGCTGAGCAAGCAAAAACTGAGTACTATTGTTTGGGTTTGAATGTTGCTCTCAAGAATTCTTGGGGAATTTCTGAGTAGCCTAGCTAGAATGCTTTGCTTCTCGGTAAGTCCTGATTGAGAACAAAAGGGTCATCAGTGAAAATAGAAACATCAGCAAGGTTGCCCACCAATTTGCCAGAGGATCATGCATGCCCGCGTCTGCTATTTGACCTATGCTAATTACGATGAATGCGGACTGCAAAATGATGAAAACTACGTCTAGACCTATTATTCCCAAGAGACCATATCTTTTGCCCAGTATGAACAGGGCTGCGAAGAAGCCTAATAGACCATATATCACTAGCACCGTCAAAGCGCTTTCAAGATCATTAAAGGCATATTGATCCATACCTGCCAGATAGCCTCCAAAAAACAAGCGGAAAAGCAGCGTCACGACTAAAGCCTTGCCACTTCCTGTGAGTTTTACACCTCTCGAAGCGTCTATCGTCTTCATTTTGTCACTTTTTGTTGATTCCTAGGTGCTCGCCTGATTTTTGGATATGTCTGTTTTTGCAGACAAGGAGGCGAGTGCTGATTGGTTAAATCCCTTAGCGATAAGCCATATTGCAAAGATCATTTCCTGCGCAGCTATAGCAATGGCGAAAATCTCCAGTGATGAAGGAAAGAGCCCAAAGAGGCGGAATGGCGTTGTTCCCAACCACAATGCCCCTCCAACAAGACCAAAGAGGGATAGCCATCGGGGAACTAGTCTTGATTTATACAAAAGAAAGTTGAACAGCAGAGCTCCTATTGTGAAGGGAAAATCTAGCAGAATACTGCACCAATCGAATTGAGATAGCAGTAGCGCACCTGAAGTCTCAAAATATGAATTAGCTGGAACTGCTGCATTGACGAATTGCAAGCTCAATGACAATAATGATAGCAGAATGATTATGTTGATAGCACTGAAAAAACCCTCAAAAATCCTGGCACCAACGTAGCCGAGACCCAGGCTTTCATTTTGCTTTCTCAGGATTGGGAACATTAAGATTGGGATGCTGACAATTGCAGCTGTCATGGTCAAAAGCAGGAGTACTCCTATCAGGAGTTGGGTTTCGTTCGCAGAAATGGTGGAAAGATAATCCGGATCATAAATAGAGCCTATGAAGAAAGCGCTTGCAATGGGCGAGATCGTCGCAATTATAAACAGTACTCCGACGAAAATGGCGGTCTTTCTGTATGAATCCATTATCGATACCTTCTTGGCTTCCTGTCAGATCCACTTGGTGACGGGTTCTCTCTTGTCCGGTCCAATCCTCTCTAGAGCGTTGGTTACAGCTTCGGTTGGGTTTGCTTCAGGGTACCCGATCACTATGGGACCGAAAATTTGTTCCTCATCCGTCAATTCGAGGGCTTGCACGACATCAGCATTCCCCTTGACCATGGATCCAAATCCTACATAGCAAGTTCCGAGACCAAAAGACTGAGCAGCGATCATGATGTTCTCGCAGGCAAGCGCACAACTTATGGCGCCTCCATTTGCTGGACCTATTACAAAGATGATAACGGGTGCATTATAGTAAATTACGTCTTTGGGTTCATCCATCGCATCATAGAGGCATACAGCCATTTCGTATAGCTCGGGATATTGTTCTTTCATGCCGTCGGTGGCGTTTTTCCAGAATGGAAAGGCAGTCTGAAAGAGTTCCTGCTTGAATTTAGGGTCTTGGACAACAACAAATCGCCAAGGTTGAGAACGCGTTATCGATGTATAAGGTGCCTGATTTCCAGCTTCGATTATTGCGTTTATGATTCCTTTTGGAACTGGCTTTTGCTCGTAGGACCTTACGGATCGCCTTTTGTTTATTGCTTCAGTTAGGTGATTCATTGGTGATTTCAATATCTCATTCTCCTTCAAAGAAGGCGGGAATTAGCCATTTATACGGCTGAGCAAGACACGAATGCCGCTTGGATTCTTGCTTGGTTGAAAATTCACCGTTTTTTGGCTCTGCGTATCCATGGTAATCACCGCTTAAAAGTGTTCCTGTTTAAGCGGAAAAACATATAAGCTGTTAAATGCACTCGTAAAAGTGAGGAGAAAAATGACGCGCTTTTCAGTTGAGGTAGATGATGAACTAGCCATGGAATTCAGGATAAAAGCCGTAAGGCGAAAGCTAAAGCTCAACCAAGCCTTTGAAGAAGCAATGAGACTTTGGCTTCATGATAACGACGCGCAAATGAAAACTGGCCAATAGGAGTGACTGGTTTTCATAGAAACACTGTTGAGGTGGACCGGTGGGGATTTGAACCATAGTTCGAGTGGAGATGTCGCCCGCAAAATCCCCTTTTTCTCTTGCCAGCACACTTCCGATGGCTATAATTGTGTCGTTGTTGGTGATAGTTAGGGGATTAATTGCTTTCGTGCAACCTGACCCGACAACTGGAGACGTTTCTTTCCAACGAGCTACGAGAAGAGGCTGTCCGGTCTTCAGAACGGAGAAAGATTCAGGCAGAGGTTGTCAGCTGCGATAGAGAAGAAGACAATTACTGTTGTTACCTGGCAGCTGGTTCTAAGTTGGCGTGGTTTGGCGAGGTCACGTGGGTTGAGGTCCAAAAGAGCGGTGTTCCCCAGTTTGGCAGTCTTTGGAGTGCTGATACAGAGAATCCATATTTGTTGCTTAGCCAGCCTGTCGCGCCTGGATGGATTGAACTTGTTGAGGCTGATGGCATTCAGCTGGTTGAAATGCAAAAGCTAGCTGTTTCTGCGTTGAATTCGAAAAAAACCCTTGTTTCTCAGAGACTTTCCGAGCTTCTATTTGCGACCCGAGAGCAAAGCCCTGATGTCTTTAATGCTCAACCAGAGGGATCAGTTAGGTTTTTCGATCCGCGTATTGAGAGGATTGAGAGCCAGGGTCAGGCAGTAAAGAAGGCGCTGCAAGCTCTTGATGGTCGAGGTTTCTTTCTGATTCATGGCCCTCCGGGAACGGGGAAAACAACGGTCATAACAGAGATTGTGAGGCAGCTTGCAAGTCGCGGGTTGAAAGTCTTGATTACTTCCCACACTAATGTTGCCGTTGATAATGTTTTGGAGAATCTCTTTCCCTTTTTTGGTCGCAGGATTTTGCGCTTGGGCTCTAAGCTGAAGGTTTCCAAAGTTCTCAAGGATCTTGTCCCCAGAAGGGGAGACGAATCGTTCAGGCTCTCTGGGTCACAGATTGTTGGAGCCACGTTATCGAAGCTGTCTATTCTTGTTTTGAACAACAAACTATCGTTTGAAAAGCCATTCTTCGATGTCGTAATCGTCGACGAGAGCTCCATGGCAACAATTCCATTAACCCTGGCTGGAGTTTTGCTGGGGAAGACGTTCATACTGGTAGGCGATCACAAACAGCTTCCCCCGATCACCAAGACTCTTATGCCACCGTCATGCTGGGAGAGCAAGAGCTGCGATAGGAAATGTGAGAGCCTCTTTAGACTGATGATTGAGCAGCATGCTGAGAGCTCGGAGATGCTGAAGACTCAGTTCAGGAGTCACCCGTTGATAGTTGGCTTTTCTTCGCAGCAGTTCTACGACGGACGGATAAAATCGGCGGAGACGTGTTTCGAGAAGAAAATCGATTTACCCCAAAAACTCGATAGAGAACTGATAATGGGTACCGTCAACCAGAATCCGGTTTGTTACGTGGACATGCATTATGATTCTATGCCGTATGAAAATGTTGTTGAGTGGTTTCCGCCTAGGGATGAAATGCTACAGCAGCCAAAGGGTGGTTCGTGTTTGAACCGTTATGAGGCTGTAGTCGCGCTAAAGATTAGGCACGATTTAATGCGAGCGGGAGTTCCTTCGGATAATATCTGGATTATCACGCCTTATCGGCTGCAGAGAGAAATCATAAGACGGGCAGTACGCAAGCTAGGCGTTTCTTCTTCTCGAAGGAACATAGATTCTACCGATGAGGACCTCGTGGCTTCCACGGTAGATTCTATCCAGGGAAAAGAAAATGATGTCGTGATCTATGACCTGACGTGGACCCCCTACGAAGGAAGCCGCCAGATCTCCCAGGCTCTCGCCGACTTCCGCAGGCTAAATGTTGCCATGACAAGGGCGAAGAAGAAACTCATCGTAATCGGCGACCTTGAGAGGCTCTCGGGATATCCTCAATATCGGGCTTTGGCAAGCTATCTCAAAACCAACTGCAGTCCGTTGGCTGCTCAAGTTATTCAACCCACGGATGACTTCCTGACGGTAGTCGAAGGGTGTTTTGCTGAGAAAAAGAAAGCCGTCGACGCTGACTTAGCTCAAAGAGCTCAGGAAGCCAAGAAACGACTTCGCCAAGAACTCACTGAAGCATTGGGGTCGTCGGCAGCAAAGACTAACCTCTCATCTATCCAGGCTTCAACACAGAAATATTGTCCCACTTGCGGAACTGCACTCGTAATGGTGCAGAGAAAGATCAGAGTGCATAGAAAACCTAACAAGTGCTCAAAATACTGGCCGCTTGAAGATCCGAACGAAAATTGCGTATGCGGCAAAAAGGATTTCGAGGTGGTGAAGGAAACGGTCTTGGAGTGCCCTCGCAACGGTAATCACGTCTACCTGGAGGCCCCTGATCGAAGCAGAATATACAAACGTTAGAGGCGTCTGGCGACCTTTCCCAAAAACAAGCGTGTGTCGGGAGGGATGGTGGACAAACCCTCTGCCCATTTTGCATCAAGATTGGAGTTGCATCCCAAGCAAGGTGAGACGTCTCCCGCATCATCTCCTTTTTTTGATCCAAAATGCGTTGCAGTCTAGATTTTGGTCATAGTCTATCCTGGTTTCAGTGGCGACGTCTCTCGCGATCAATTTCTTCTTTTTTCTGGAACAGTTATNNTACCTAGTTCAAATAAGCAAAACGTCTACTAGCTTTTCGAGACTACAACCGTGCCCAATCATTATGTTGGGAGAAGTATTACTTTTTCAGCTGGAAGAATCCTGTTGATTTGGTTTGAAAAAACCATTAAAAGTCCATCTTTCAATAGGTTTGCTGAGGATAGACTCTTTTCTAAACTTTCGTTTGATGCATATCTTTTGGTTTGTTTCTGTTCGTTGGACTCCAGTTTTTTCAAAGTTTTTTCCATTAGGCTTTGATAGTGTTCTATCGGAGGTGTATCTGTTTTTTCTGCTTTTCTGATTGCCTTGACTGCTAATCGTCCGCTTAAAGCTGCCAGATCCATGCCTACTCCACGATATAGATCGATTAAGCCTGCAGCATCTCCAGCTAACAATATTTTGTCTTCTCCAAGGAACGTCGTTATTTTCTGGGTTGAGGCAAACCCCTCTTTTTTCACGATTTTTCCTTTAAGGGAATACTTTTCTTTTACATGATTATAAAATCGGTCTGCATACTCGACTGCGTTTTCATTTGCACCTGTTCCTATAACCCATTTTTCGTCCTTCAAATAGACCCAAGCAAACATTAATGGACAAAATTCGCGGTTATAATACATATATAGTTTATTTGGGTCAAGATTGGCTTTTCCTTCAAAATAGTAGTTTATTGCGGTCCCTAAATGTTTCTTTTCTAAAAACGAGGGGTTTAATTTGCTTCTTATTCCAGAAAGCATTCCGTCTGCACCAATGAGGAAGCGAGTGGTAATTTGAGTTGATTTCTTATCCTTCGACAGGGTTAAGTTGATTCCTTTCTGGGTTTTGGTGAATTCAACTAATGAGGTGTTATCTTGAAACTCTGCTCCCTGCTCGATGGCGAGTTGATTTAGCCAGCTATCAAAGGTTGATCGCCAAAAGTTCAACATCTTCATTTTTCCCCCCAGGGTTTTCCCTGTTGGGGTAATCATGTCCACTTTGTATAGTTCATTTTTGCATAGTTTTTCTTTGGGAATTTTTTTTCCTATGAGTTTTTCGAAGTATGAAAATTGTATCCCTGAGCAAGGTTTGTTCCTTGGTGTTTTATATTTCTCAATGAGAAGGGTTTTGAACCCCTGCTGTGCGCTGAACCTTGCGGCTANNTCTTGGACCACTCAGAAATTTTCTTTTCAGTTTTTTCTCTATCTTTTTGAGCGTTTGTTATTGTTAATTCGCCGACAAAATTGCATCCAGACATCAATTCCTTGAAAGTTTTAAAGAGTCGCTTTGGTTGTGACCCAAGGCTTGTGCAAAAAAGGGCTACCCGCTTTTCTGAAAAATTGTTGTTTCTTAGATATGTTCTTACAGCGGGTGTAATTCTCTTATTCCACATCGGGGTCCCCACAACAACAAGATCATAGTCTTCAGGAGATTTCTTCATTTCAGCAATCTTGGTTACTCTTCCTCTTGTCGCATCGTAGCCACTCAAAATAAATCCCAACGATCCTTTTCTTCTTTTCTTGTCAATTATCTCCTCAATATCCCCTGCGATTTCCTGAGATATCTTCTCTGCTACGAATCGTGTATTGCCACTTCTTGAGTAGTAGACAACCAACGATTTCATTCAAGATCACTCTATTCTGATTTGTCGCGGTGCTAGGTTCATTTTATAAGCTTAGTTTAATATATAAACCGTGAAGTGGAAAAAACTCCACCAAGTTTACGCAAAGTGACCCAAATGGAAAATTTCGCTCAAGAAAATCAATTTGCTCNNGGAAACCTGCAGCCTCAAGAAGCTAAACAGTTTGTCGATCACTATAAGGGGCTCATAGGAGAAAAGGAAATTCTAATTCTGCTTGGGCTTTCAATGAAAGATGGCATAGGCTTCAACAGGATTAGAGCCATACTGAAAGGTGTGATGAGCTCCAAAACTATATCTGAGAAGCTGAAGCGGTTGGAGCGAGAACATTGGTTAACGCGCACGATCGTCAGTGATAGACCGTTTCGTGTCTCATATTCATTGACGCCTCTTGGAAGAAATATTGCGAATCTATCGACGGTTATTGGACTAGTAATATTATTTCCTGAAGAACCAAAGAACACGGTCAAATAGGCTAGCAGAAATTAGCCCCTACAGTGGGGCCTAGTGGAATTGTGGTGGGGCCGCTGGGATTTGAACCCAGGATCGCATGCGCCCCAGGCATGTATCCTATTTTGGACTCAGGGAAATTCCCGTAGGAAACTGGAAAATCCCGAGGAGTTGTCCAAACTAGACGACGACCCCGCGCTAAACGACTATGTAAAGCCAGTAATTAAGACTATTGAAACCTTGAAGAAGAAAGGAAAGAAGTACAATACTCTTCGATCAGTTTTCTACACGCTGCGAGAACTAAACAAGCACATCGACCTAATGAATCCTGAAGCTAATGCAGTGAAAGTGGGGAGACCAAAACCATCGCGGAGCCTCGCCAAAAAAAAGACCGATCAACTAGAAGATGAATCTACTGACAAGAAGTAAAATTGACAATATGCTGTATGTCTGTGTAACTATCATTATCCACTTTGGATTTTCTGATGACAAATCTGTGATTTCTCGCTCTAGAGCAGAGCGGTCTTGGATTTCTGCATTCTCGTATGACCTTGTTAGAGAATATATTTTCCAGAGTTTTAACAGGACAAACACCACGACTAGCGGTATTGCTAGAACGAGTATTCCAAAAGGTAACAGTTGCAGACGATACCATTCCAGAAATAATGCTGCTCCAGTCAATGCCGCGCCCGCGCTCAAGACAACAATACCCATCAATGCTGCTCGGGATAAACCCAATCGAACCGTTAGCGTTTGAATGTTAAAGGCTTTGTCTCCAAAAAAGTCCCGAATCTCAGTAGGCACAATGACACCGTACACAGTAAGGGATAAACCGACAAGAGCCATCAGGAAATAGGCGTTCATTTCAGAGGCAAACGCATAGTAAGCAAACAGTACGGGAAATACTGCCAGAACTAGCATTTGGCTTACTGGTCCGATCCAAAACCTCGCTTTTAACCGCAGAGGTGGAGCTGAAAACGCAATTCCCAAGGCGATCCCCACTATCCACAATGCGAGCAAGATTGGCTCCTCCTGATACAGCGCAAATGCTGAAACCAGAACAAGAGTCAAGCAGATTTCAAGAATCATGATATCTCTAATTCTCTTGTGTCCGAACGAGTCCANNGACGATCGATATTGCTGCATTTATGGCGTTAACGGGTGGACTGGCGCCCCACGCGAGACCCATAATGAGTGAACCCAGATTCGGCAACAAGAATTCGGATCTGGATATTTTCAGGAATAGCTTTCTGGCGGTAGGCACGAACGAACAGCATTCCGTCTCCTTTTAAATCTTTTTCCAGCAGTCTCAGTGAAACGAATGAACGCCTTGGTTGAAAGTTCACAAGAGTATTCAGAATTGGTTCACATCTAGGCGTTGCTTTCGCTCCGCCTCACACGTTCCAGACGATGACATGCAAGCCATTGAACAAAGGGGAACGGGTAAAGGCAAACTAACACGATATCAGCTGTTTGTTCTGAAACATGTAAATGCCGTTGAAAAGTTGGTGTGGATAATCCGAAGATTCAAAAGGCTGGAGAAAAACTTCAGCAAGAGCGAAAGAAGACCAGATAATCAACAAACGCATAATGGACTTAAGAAATAGTCTTTTTCAGATTGCGCAATCCTGGGCCCTTCTGTCCTTACTTTCCATTTTCATATTGAATGGTTCGACAAGTATCTCAGGATGAGTTGTTTCATCCCAATTGACTAGGTCGTCACGAAATGCTTTTGCATGCTAGCTAGCGCGCTGTTGAACGAACTTTGGGTTCGAGCAATGTCCAGAGCCATTCAGTGAACTCTCGCAGGTTCTTTGTTTGAATGTGTACGTCGCCAGGTCCAGATATTTCTGTCACAAGACCTTCGCCGCCAAGAAGCGTTTCTTTCAAACCTGCGAACTGCGTCACCTTATACTGGCAAGTGTCGCTGAAGGCAACCAGATGAAAATTGTCCACGATCATTTTCTCCCCAGGCTTCAACGTGTGTTTATCGATGGCTCCAAACGTGTTTATGAACAGTTAACCCTTGCCTGAGACTTTAATCATGAACAAGCCTTGCCCGAACAAGCCCTTTGTGAAGCCTTGCCACTGCACGTCCAAGTCCACGCTTTGAGTTGATGCTATATAAGCTGACTTCTGGATTATGTAGCCCTTGTTGGGCGCCACTTCGAGAACTTCAATGTCTCCAACTGGTGCTGAGACAAAAGCAACTTCTCCCCCTGCAGAGTTTGCTTTGTAGTCGTTAACGAAGAAAGATTGTCTACCTATCAGTTTCAGTCCGATGGTGCCCAAGAGGCTCTTTTCTCGCTTCCGCGTATTTGCATCGATAGTTGGGGTCATGTATGTTAGGGCGCCTGACTCAGCAGTTATTGTCTCGCCTTGGTTTAGTTTTACAACAAGCATCGCATAGGACGGTTTGTACTTGATTTCATAGTCCAATCTCTGTTCCTCCTGAATGTTGCACAAGCAAGAATT